>JAPLZR010000060.1 GCA_026394935.1 Candidatus Woesearchaeota archaeon | reverse complement strand
AGCAAAAAACTTCTGCATCAACTCAGCACCAGCACCCTCAAAACCAGGATAATTCTGGATATCAACAGTATTATTAGTCTCACCGCCGACATTAAGACCGGTAATGAGCGCAGATTTCAGCTTCTTCCTGCCAGCATAAATAGCGCAAGTCAGACCAGCAGGACCTCCACCAACAATAATCAAGTCATACATAAAAAACGAAAACGAAAGAAGAAATATTTAATGCTTTCTCAAGATAACAAGCTCGTAATCGCCCACACTATACTCAAAATATTCAGTCCTGCCAGGATGAACATCCCTTCTCCACTTAACAGCTCCATCTTTCCGGATTTCAACCTCATAACTCTTAGTATCATCATTGGTTATGGAAAGAGTGCCTTCCTCATCTGAAGAAAAAGTTTCAGTATCAAGAATGCCACCAGAAATGAAAACAGGCAAATCAACATGCTTTATCGCCATGCCAAAACCCTTGAAGGCAAAATACATACCTGCAAGAGCTGCAGCAAGAACCAAAATCAAGACAACAGCTTCAAGCTTTTTCATAACAACCAAAATAATATGGCCAATTATAAACTTTTCCGCCAAATTCACCACCTGCTTGTTACTCCTCCACAATAGAAAAATATATTAAGAAGCAAACATCTGAAGAGAATACCAAAGGAGGAGGGGCATAAATGAAACTAAATGACATAAAAATGATTGTAACAGTACTACTGCTCGGACTGAGCTTATTTACAGCACTATTACTGGAATCGCGCATGCACGCAGGATACGCAATACAGCTAGTCATAATCCTAATAGGAATAATACTGATGGCCTGCGCATTATTCGGACTGTGGATAGAAGCAGAATGGGCATACCCGTTCACACTGGTATTATTCGCATTATCCCTCGCGAATCTCGTATGGATGTTCACAACAACAAAAGCATTCCTGCCGTTTTCGTTTGGACTGCTGATAAACGTAGCAGGAATAGTAATGTGCCTTGCAAGCGTAGGAGACTACACATACCAGGAACTCGAAACATACGAAACAGGCAAGAGCAGAAAGAAATAATTTTTTCTAATTTTTTATTATTGTTTTTAGATAACTCACTTGCCAGCAACAAACTTGTGAATCTCCAGATAGATAAAGCCGGATAAAGCCACAAGAACAATAATTCCCCATTCCGCACCCGATAACGGAACCAAACGGAAAATCTTCTGCAGGAAAGGCACATACATAATCAACAACTGCAACCCGACAGAAGACAATACTGCAAGCCAGAGCCACATATTCTTGAATGCGCCAACGACAAAAATAGGCTTATGCAAAGACCTGCAACTAATTGCTGCAAACAATTCAAACATAACAAGCGAAGTAAACGCAACAGTCTGGGCTTTAGGCAGGCTAACAGTCAAATACTGGTCAAACAGCCAGACAGTGGCAATCGTAAGAATTAAAGGAAAGACAAAAATATAATGCTCAATACCACTGAAAAGCCCGTCATTCTGTTTTCTAGGAGGCCTCTGCATAATACCCGGCTCTACAGGGTCAACACCCAAAGCCAAAGCAGGCAAGCCATCAGTAACCAAGTTAACCCACAAAATCTGAATGGCGATCAAAGGCAAAGGCAAACCAAGCAAAATTGAAGAAAAAATAACGAGAACTTCCCCAACATTACCGCCAAGCAGGTAAGCAAGATACTTGCGAATATTATCGTAAATCCTCCTTCCCTCCTCAACAGCACGAACAATAGTGGCAAAATTATCATCAGCAAGAATCATCGAGCTTGCTTCCTTGGCAACATCAGTGCCGGTAATACCCATAGCAATGCCCAAATCAGCTTTTTTCAACGCAGGAGCATCATTAACACCATCACCAGTCATAGCAACAACATGCCCCTTTGCCTTCAAAGCCTCAATAATCTTCAACTTGTGCTGAGGATTAACACGAGCATAAATCGCGATGTCATCGACTTCAGAAGCAAGATTTTCAATCTGGTCAAGCTCAAGACCGGTAATCGCCCTGCCTTCAATACCCAGCTCTTTCGCAACAGCCTGAGCAGTAGTGATGTGGTCGCCTGTAATCACAATAACCTTGATTCCAGCAGTCTTGCACTTCTCAACAGCATCCTTAACTTCCCGTCTTGGAGGATCAAACATTGCCTGCAAGCCAACAAAAACCATGTCCTTCTCAGGATCGCTCTTCGCATCAATGCCTGACAATTCCTTGTAAGCAAAACCCAAAACACGCAAA
>JAPLZR010000114.1 GCA_026394935.1 Candidatus Woesearchaeota archaeon | reverse complement strand
TAGTCACCTGGGAAAAATCATAAATAAAATTATTCAACAAAATCTGAACAGGAAGCATAGGCAAAAACGGCAAAAACACGACCGCGCCTGCAGCGCTGAACATATTCCCAAAATTAGAACTAAAGCCCATCATAATATACTTCATAGTGTTGCCAAAAGCCTTCCTGCCCTCCAAAATACCCTCTTTAAGAACGCGAAGACTTTTGTGCGTCAAAACAATCTCAGCAGACTCCCTTGCAACATCAACAGCATTGCTAACAGAAATGCCCACATCAGCAGACTTCATAGAAGTAGCATCATTAATGCCATCGCCAAGATAGCCGACAACGTGGCCATTAGCCCTCAACGCAAGAATAACCCGATTCTTCTCATCAGGAGAAAACCTGGCAAAAATAGTCGTATCCTCAACCTTCTTCCTCAAAGCATCATCAGACAAAGCGCTAATATCACGACCAAGAAGTATTCCCTTAACTTCCAAACCAACCTCCTGACAAACCTTTTCAGCAACAAGCTCATTGTCACCGGTCAAAACTTTCACTTCAACACCCATACCGTGAATCTCCTGCAGGGTATCCTTCACATCCTGCTTAGGAGGGTCAAGGAAAGAAACAAAACCAAACAATTCCAAATCACACTCATCCTGCCTGGAATAAACCTTTTTCTTCACAGGCTTTTTCACAGCAACCGCAAGAACCCTGTAACCCTGAGAGCTAAGCTCGTGATAATACTTTATCGCTTTCATCCTTGCCTGCTCGCTAAAGCGCATTTTTTTGCCCTTCAGCCTATAAGACGTACAGCAGTCAAAAACAGTTTCAGGAGCGCCCTTTGTAATAAAAAACCTCGCCTTACTCTCAACAACAACACTCATGCGCTTCCTTGAAAAATCAAAAGGAATCTCGTCAACCTTCTTATATTTCTCAGCACCAACCTTCTTAAAACTCAAAATCGACTCGTCCAAAGGATTCCTGATACCGGTCTGAAAAAAGCTGTTCAAATAAGAATAAAGCAAAACATCATCAGACAATTTCCCAGCAACATCAGTACTTGAAACAAGCGCAATCCTGCCCTCTGTCAAAGTCCCTGTCTTGTCAGTGCACAAAACATCCATACTGCCGAAATTAGGAATAGAAACAAGAGTCTTAACGATAGTGCCCTTCTTCGCCATACTCAAAGAACCCTTAGTCATAGTAATCGACATAATCATAGGCAGCAATTCAGGAGTAATGCCAACGGCAATAGCAACAGCAAACATAAAAGATTCAAGCACTTTATGCCTGAAAAGAGAATTAAACAGGAAAATGAACAAAACAAGGAAAAACAAAATCTTCATAATAAAAAAACCAAAATGAGTAATGCCAATCTCAAATTCAGACTTAACAGCAGGCTTAGCCAGCTTTGAAGCAATTTTGCCAAATTCAGTACTTTTACCCGTCTTGCAAACAACAGCAACAGCAGAACCGCTGACAACGTTGGTGCCGGCAAAAACCAGATTATTCAATTCATTCAAATTGCGAATCCTTGCTTCCTGCTTCTCAACAGGAAAAGACTCGCCAGTAAGAGCTGCCTGATTGACAAAAAAATCCTTGCAGGAAACAATTCTCGCATCAGCAGGAACAAGATCGCCAGCGCTCAAAAAAACCAGGTCGCCAACACAAACATCAGAAGTAAGCACCTCTTTATGCTGACCATCCCTGATGACTGTAGCAGTCATTCTTATGGCTTCCTTCAACTTCTGAACCGCTCTTCCGGCGTGATGCTCCTCCAAAAAGTCCAACACAACGCTAAACAACACAATAAAGCTGATGATGACAGCGTTGGTTATTTCACCAAAATATGCAGAAACACCGGTAGCTGCCAGCAAAATAAGAATCAAAGGATTCCTGAAATGAGAAACAAGCTCAAAAAAAAGATTCATCTTAACAGGCTCAGTAATGACGTTCTTTCCAAATTCAGCAAGACGGTTCTTAGCTTCCTTTTCAGACAAGCCATTATCAGCAGTATTCAGCATTTTCAGAACAGCATCAGCTTCAAGAACAGCATACTGATTCAACTCGGGCATATACATATTGAAAATATATCAGTTTATAAGTTTAGCCATCAGACGAAGTAATTCCCCAGTGGCACTACACCTTTAAATAAAATGTTTGAATAAACAGAAATATGGACGAAATACAATCCTTATTCAGGGAAAGAGCACGAGCGCACATACTCGTCCACGGCAAAGTACACGGAGTATTCTTCAGAGATTACACCAAAAAGAAAGCAGATGAACTGGGAATAACAGGCTGGGTAAAGAACACTGACGGCGCAGTAGAAGTAGTAGCAGAAGGCGACAAAACAACACTAAGAAAATTCATACTCGAATGCCAAAAAGGAAGCCCGCTGGCAAAAGTGGAAAAAGTAGACTATACATGGGAAGACTTCACAGGAAAATTTGACAGGTTCTTCATAAATTACTAATTGAATAATATTATTACGTATTATTTCAATTTCTTCTTCTCCTTTCCTTTTTGCAGATAATTTTCTTCAGAAATGACGCTTTTTCCAAGATTTTTCTCTAAATCCTCTCTGGCTCTTCTTGCAATGTTCCCGCCTTTGTTTGCGGATACTTTACATTCAACAAAACCTTCTGAATCTTCTTCTTTGGTTATTGCAGTAGTCGATGCTTCACCGAGCATTGTAAAAATCAACTCTAAATCAGTCATATGATCTCTTAAGTTTTGATTTTTCTCTTGTAATTGCTTGAATTCCTTATATTCCCCGACTGTTTTTCCAAAAGTTGCCTTAGAAATTTCATTTGTTAATATTGCAAATTCTTTCTCTGTTTTTATATCGCGATTTTTCCATTCATCTGTCAGTTCCTGTCGTATAGCTATCCCTCTGAGTCGTTTATCAATCCAATCTTTCGGATATCCTTTCAATTCATAATATTCCTTGATTCTGTTTTGGCCCAGTTCTGGATTTTCTATTTCTTCTATTCGCTCATATCCAACTTGGGCGAGCCATCGTTTGAACGGCTCAGCTCGTTGAGAGGGAATTGATTGTATTATTCTAAAGAGCTGTTTAGTATTTCCCGCTAACGTTTTTCTTTGTTTACCTGTCTCAGTTAACATTTCTATCTGGGGACAATTTGTCCCTATGTAGCTCCCAAGTGTCTCATCTCTTTTACGCAGTTTCTTTAGATAATCAGTGGGATTCAGGCTATCTGTTAATACTGCTATGACATCCACTATTGAGAAATACCACTCCTCTTTGTGCCAGACCCGTCTTATTTTCCTGTCTTGAAACACAACAAGCTTGTTCTCTTTCATTTATAAATGGGTGTGACTTGTTATTTATATATTCTGCGTCAGATTGTCCAGTGTCCAGTGGAAAAAGAAACAGGAAAATTCGACAAGTTCTTCATCAACTACTAAACCTTCACACCATTCAGCCTCAAGAACAGGATTAACTCAGGCATCGGCAAGCCAGTCGCAAAATTATAACTGCCATCAATCCTCTCAGCAAAACGAAGCAAACCATCACCATCAAAAGCAGCAGCAAACCTCAAAACAGGATAACGGGAAATATAATCCTTAATCTCAAAAGAATTAATAACCCTGAATTTCACTTTACACATCTTAGAAGTGGAAAGCATCTTTTTCGTCTTGGAATTGTAAACAGCAATACCTGAAATAACCTCGTGCTCTTTACCAGAAAAAGCCTTCAACATCCTCTCAGCTTCCTTCAAATCCTTCGGCTTCTCATAAACCTTATGATCCATCACAGCAAACAAATCACCAGCAACAACAAGCGAATCAGGATGCTTAACGCCGACAGTCAAAGCCTTAGCCTCAGCAAGCTTCTTAGTGCGCTGATGAGGGTTAGCATCTTTTATCAACGACTCATCAAAATTACTCGGAATAGTTTCGCACTTAAGACCAAGAATATCAAAAGCCCTCTTCCTCAACAAAGACTGCGAAGCCAAAATAAGTCTCATACAAATACCTGTTTAATTCACGTTTATAAATCTTTTTCACATTCATTCACAGCAAGACTTAAATATCATCAAATACTAAATCAGAACATGAAAAGAAAATATACAATAATCATAGAAAAAGACGAAGAAGGCTGGCTGGTATCAGAAGTAGTTGAACTGCCGGGATGCCACACGCAGGCGAAAGAAATCGGAGAACTATTACAGAGAACGAAAGAAGCAATTCAAGCATACCTTGAAGAAGAAAAACCAGAAATTTCTGAAGAATTCATAGGAGTGCAGCAAATAGAGGTGTAATTCTTGGCAAAACTTCCAAGACTGACAGGGAAGGAAATAGCCAAAATAATAGAAAAATTCGGGTTTATACACAGTCATACAACAGGAAGTCATATGGTGTACAAACATCCTGACGGCAGGAAAACAACAATACCTCATCACACGGGAGAAGAAATCGGCCCAGGACTGCTCGGAAAAATCATAAAAAAAGACTTAGGAATAACAAGAGAAGAATTCCTGAAACACATTTAATCTTTCTCACCAAGGTCTTCATAAAACATAAGAAGATACCCGTCAGGGTCCATAACCAGAAAACCGTTCATACCAATCAACTTTTTATCTTTCCTAAACCAGTATTCTTTAGGCTGTTCTTTAACAGGATAATTCTTCTTTTTCAAACTATTCAAAAGAGGCGCGAGGTCTTTAACTTCCAGCTGAAAATGAATCCCTCTGCCCCGCGGATACTCAAGTTTCCCAGTAAACCAAGGAGAATCTTTTGAAAAATTACCTGCATCAATCATCAGCTGACTGCCCTGAAAAGAAAGAAAAGCAAAATTAGCTCTTTCGTACTCTATCTTAAAGCCGAGAATCTTAGTATAAAAATCAAGACTCCTATCAAAATCAGACACGGACAATTCAGGAATCAATTTATTGAATTTCATCAGTATCCCATCAACAAAGCATCAGGGTCTTCCAAATGACGCTTAATCTCATTAACAAACTTCGCAGCCATAGCACCATCAATAATACGATGGTCAAAAGACAAAGACAAAGGCAGCATCTTCCTGATCTCAACCTTTCCATTAATCGGAACAGCCATATCAGCAATCCTGCCCAAACCAAGAATAGCACACTCAGGATAATTAATCACAGGAGTGGCAAAAACACCGCCAAGACTGCCGATATTAGTAACAGTAAAAGTACCGCCCTGCAAATCCTTCAATTGAATCTCCCTAGTTCTTGATAATTCAGCAACACGATAAATCTCGCGCGAAATCTCATAAATAGTCCTCTCATTAGCATTCTTCACAACAGGAACCATCAAGCCAGCAGGAGTATCAACAGCAACACCAATATTATAATACTGCTTGATGACAATATCATTCCCATCAAGACTCGAATTAACATAAGGAAACGCCTTCAAACCAAGAACACAAGCCTTCACAATAAAAGGCATGAACGTCAGCTTAACACCCCTTTTCTCAGCCTCTTCCTTTTCCTTCTCACGATAATCAGCCAATTTAGTAACATCAGCATAATCCATATGAGTCACCTGAACAGTGGTACGCATACTCTCTGACAAACGTACAGCAATCTCTTTCCTAACACCCTTCAAAGGCAGCTTGATAACACGACCAAACTTCTCAAAAGTAATAGTAGGACCAGCATCTTTTTTAGTAGAAGCACGCGCAACATCATCCTCAGTAATCCTGCCACCAGGACCAGAACCCTGAACTTTAGAAACATCAACCTTCAACTCCTGAGCAAGCTTTCTGATTGCAGGAAGAACAGCGACAGAAGGCTCAGCAACTTTCTTAGGAGCAACAAACTTAGGCTCTTCAGGAGCCGTCTCAAGCTCGCCCATAACGCCAGCAGGAGCACGAGTAGTTTCACCAGCCTCGCCAATCGTGCACAAAACATCACCAACATGAATCTTATCGCCTGCACTGCCAAAAATCTTCAAAACAGTTCCAGCCTTAGGACTCGGAACCTGAACAACAGCCTTAGCAGTCTCCAACTCAAGAATCGCCTCGTGCTCCTCAACCACATCACCATCTTTAACAAGCCACTTAACAATCTCTGCCTCAACAATGCCCTCTCCCAAATCCGGCAACTTAAAATCAAAACTCAAAATTTCATCACCTTACCAATAGCACTCTTAATCTTTTCAGGACTGGGCAAATACTCATTCTCCAACTTAAAGTAAGGGAACGGAGTATCATAACCAGCCACCCTAAGCACAGGAGCCTTCAAGTATAATAAAAGTTTCTCCTGAATACGAGCGCAAAGCTCAGCACCAAAGCCCAAAGTCCGAGGAGCCTCGTGCACAACAACACACCTTCCAGTCTTCTGCACGCTCGCAAAAACAGTTTCAAAATCACAAGGGCTCAACGTCCTCAAATCAATAACCTCAGCCTTAACACCCTGCACAGCAGCATCATCAGCAGCCCTCAAACACTCACGAAGCATAGCACCCCAACTGATAAGGGTCACGTCTGTGCCTTCCCTTACAATTTTCGCTTTTCCAATCTCAACAGTGTACGCATTCTCAGGAACTTCATCACGGAAAGCACGATAAATCCTCTTTGGCTCCATAAAAATCACAGGATCAGGCTCCCTAATAGAAGCAATCAACAAACCCTTTGCATCATAAGGATTACTAGGCACAA
>JAPLZR010000097.1 GCA_026394935.1 Candidatus Woesearchaeota archaeon | reverse complement strand
CCCAAGAAAAACCAAAAGAGAATTCTGATAAAAATCGTGAAGGTTCTGCAAAAAGAAACATTGTTGCGGGCACATTGGGGTTTGTTGAGGGATTTTTGCTGGTTTTTTTTAGTTTGGCGGTTTATTTTAGTTTGATATTTCCGGGTCTTAACCAAATGCCTTCTGAATTGAAAATTCTTGTGATAGGTATAATTATTTTGTTTGTTTTGATAGGGTATTATCTTGTAAGGCAAAAATTGCTCAAAAATAAAATCTTTTTAATATTTGCATTAGCGGGGTTGGTAGCAGGACTAGTGTGTTGGACAGCATTCTCTAACATTACAAATGAATCACCTCCAGTGCAATCGCCGTATAGTCTCAACGCCATAAAATTAATGGTTAATTGCAAAAGTTTCTGCGAGACTAAGGATTATGCGAGATATTGCACTGTTACAATGAAGGATATTACTGGCTCGATTGACTGGAATGGAGATATGCGGGAAGGAAGGCTTTATAAAGACAGGGTTTCGGTATGGGATTTTTGTGAGGACAGCGTCTATTGCTTTTTAGTGACTAAGTGCGAAAGCATGGATATGGACGGGTGCAGGACTTATATGTGCCAGGAGTATATGGATAAATATAAGGATCCGGCAAAAGCTACCGAGAAACTAAAAGAACTTTACAAGTACCGCGATGCGAGCGCTTCAGCAAAAGAAGATACCTGCTATATGGAAGTAAAGAAGGGAGGTCCCAAGACATATTTTACAGACCTTGCACCCAAAGATAATTGGCTTTACGCTGGCTTTGAAAGCAAAGGCTGGTGCAGCAATACACTTTCTGCAGAATAATACTACTTTGAGTTTTGCTTGATTCCGCAATGTTCCGATTATTTTCGCCTTACCTATATAGGATGTTCCAGTGAGAGTGGCTTATGCCCGGGCGGCACAAATACCCCAGAAAGTCACCAAAGCCAAACGGGCATAAAGAAGCTGCTTAAAGCAGTTATGGCTGAAAGCGGCTCAAGGAAAAAGAAAAATGAAAAACGCATATATTTTGGGAATAGGCGCATTGATGACCGTTGGAATCTTTGCAGCAATGGGAATATTGTTTGCAAACGAGGCAGTAAACAGCACAGATCAGTCTCAGCAAAATTGGTCGGCGTCTCATATGAGGCATCCTCCAATGGACCGGGGACTAAACCGAACTCTGGAAGACTGGCAAGTTCAGGCAATGAATGCTGTAAGCAATAACAGTTTCGATGCATGGAAGTCTGCCATGATTGGAGGCTTGACTGTCGAAAGATTCAACTCTCTAGTTCAGAGGCACCAGTCAAAATCGGACCAGAATGCAAAAGTCCAGGCAGTTCAGACTGCGCTTGTTGCAGGAGATTATGAGGCTTGGAAAAATGCAGTCTCTGCACTTGGAAGCAAGAACAATGTGACTAGTATGGTAACTCAGGACGAATTCAACACAATTGTCCAGATCTACAAGGCTAAGGAAAGCGGAAACTTCAGCCAAGCGAGAAGCTTGATGGAAGAAAGCGGCCTGAACATGATTCCAGGAATGGAATGTGGGATGGGCTATGGCCATGGCATGAGGGGAGGCAGACCTGATAATAGAGAGAGCCTTGGTTTAGGCCTTGGAATGGGCCCTGAGTGGTAACGCCATAAAAACTATTTTTTGGATTTTTCATTAT
>JAPLZR010000069.1 GCA_026394935.1 Candidatus Woesearchaeota archaeon | reverse complement strand
GCTAAGGGGAAGCGAAAATCACCCAAGCAAGGCTTGGGCAGAGCGGCAATATTTCAATTACGTCTCTTTATTCGCAAGACAATAAACGCAACAATGTACAATATGATATAAATAAACAATTTATTCGTTAATGACAAAACTCTTTCAACAGGCTTTTTCTCCTCTGCCACTTTTGAAGGAGCAAGCTCCTGCCTGACTTCAACCTCTGCTTCTTTCACAATCTGCTCAGCAGTCTTCACAGTCTCCTTGACTACAGGAGCTTCAACAGGCAAAGAACCGCAATCAGCATCAGTCTCAGGAGAACACTTCTTACTGCAATAAAAGTCACCAGCCTCGCAAGGATTCATGTCGCGATGCTCATTGCACGCATTAAAATCACAAAAGCCACGCTCGACATTCTTATTGCCAAACATCACAACATTAAACTTGCTGTTAATAGCAGAAACCGCAAGCTGGAAACTCTTGTCATTATTATCGCGAACAGTATTCTCAAAAGCATCCAGCAAACGAATACCAATGCGATTCTTCAGAAAGCCATTCTTCTCAATCAAAGAATTCGTGACGTTCTTCAGATAAATACCCTGATTAAAAGTCATAACATTGCAATTCCTTACAGTGACATTGTCAACATTCTCCAAACGCAAACCAATCTCGCTCTGATCAACAGTGCCGCGCAAAACAGCAGTACCGCAATCCAAGACGATATTGTTTGCAGCAACAGAAATGCCATTAGGAACATCATAAGTAGAAGAACAAAACAGAACAGACTCCTTTATGACCATGCCATCAGTAGCTTCTATACATTGCGCTACAGCAAACGAGGACAATAGTAACAAAACGATTAACCATTTCATATTTTCTCCCACAAAACTGCGACAATCGCAGGAATAACGATGAACAAAACAATGGCAGAAATTACAATTGACCAATTAAAGCCGGTTTCATACCAGTAAATACCCCAAAAGCCGTACGGCAAGGCAAGAAGAGGCAAAAAAAAGTCTTTCAACTGCCATCTCTTCGCAAACACATCTTTTTTCATTAAAGAAAACAAGAAACAGGCAAGGATAAAAGGTTTTCTACTCTACAAACCGCACATCATCAACAATACCGTCAGCATTCCTGTCAAGACCTTCAACAACACGGGCAGCAACATCAGGATTCCTGGAATTGCCCTTCGCAAGCTCGCTAAAATATTTTATGAAAGCCAAAGTAACAGCCCTTGTGCCAGAATAACGCTTGCCAGCAACAACCAAAATCCACTTCTTAGGATTAAAAGGATTCTTTGTCTTAACAATAATGCCGCACTCATCAGCATGATAAGACTTGTTTGAAATCTTGCTGACAATCGACCAGTTATGCTCTTTGTCAAAAAAGATAGGAAGACGATCATTGACCTGCTGAGTAATAGTATTAACAACAGGACCGCCAATAAGAATCAAGTTTTTCTGCAAATCCTCACTGCGAACTTCTGTATCCAAACGGACAGACAATTCATCAAGATGAGTGAGAAAAGAGCCGAGAAATAAAGCCAAGTCAATACCATAATAACCGTCACGGGAACGAGCCATATCAGGACCATGAGGGTCAGGAGAGCCAACGATGATTAAGCCGTTTAATTCATTATTCTCAATAATCGGAGCAAGAAATTCAAAAGGCTCAGCCTTAAGACCAGGAACCTTATGAGCTTCAGCAAACTCCTTCAAAGCAAAAACAAAAGCAGGAGCAGTAGGAGCATAAATGCTGGCAGTAGTACCCTGAACATCCTGCTTCTTGATAACCTCAATCAAGCCAGCACGCTCAAGATTACGAACATGATAATAGATCTTCTGCTCGTGAACCTTCAAACGCTTGGCAAGCGCCATAGGATAAGCCGGATTCAAGGCAAGCTCGCGCAGGATGCGCTGTGCTAAATGAGAACTAGCTGCCTTAATCTGCTTCTCAGCAATCTGCCTTGCAGGAAGGCTGAAAACGCCCTGTTTTTGCTCCTGGATAACTCTCATGTGCTTCTATAAATTGTTTTTTAGTAGTACTAAAAATGTTTTAGTAATCCTTATATATAAGGTTTTCCATAAGGAAAGGCATGGACGAAATATACGACGATAACGAACTGTATCAGGAGTTCACGGCAGGCTAAAATGTGCGGAATTCTAGGCTACATCGGCGCAAGGAATGGAACTCCAATAGTGCACGAAGGACTAAAAGCACTTTCATACAGAGGATATGACAGCTGGGGAATAGCAGTGCAGGACGGAGCAAGCATAGTCATCCAAAAAGGAGTAGGAGACATAACAAAAACGCCAGTAATACAACAACACAGCACAAAAGTCATTGGGCATACAAGATGGGCAACACACGGGTGTGTAACAAAAGAAAACGCGCACCCGCACACAAACAAAGAAAAAACGATCTGCACAGTACACAACGGAATAATAGAAAATTATGCAGAACTAAAAACTGAATTAGAACAAAAAGGGTACACTTTCGCAAGCCAGACAGACACAGAAGTAATACCTCATTTAATCGACTTTTACATAAAACAAGGACAGAATTTCGAGCAGGCATTCACGACAATGCTTGGAAGAATAGAAGGCAGCTATGCGATACTCTGCGCGCACGACAAAACACCAGGACTGATGTTCGCAAGAAAAGGAAGCCCGTTAGTGCTGGGCTTAGGCAAAAACGAGCACTTCATCAGCTCAGACATACCAAGCTTTCTGCAACACACACAAACAATAGTGCACCTGGAAGACGGAGACTACGGAAAAATAAGCGACAAAATAGAAATCTACAACAACGGCAAACAAATCACCAGACAGCCGACAACAGCACCATGGGACATAGAAATAGCCAAAAAAGGAGCATACCCTCACTTCATGATCAAGGAAATAAACGAACAACCATTGACGATAAGAAAAGCACTAAACCAGCCGGCAGAACTAATCAAACAAACTGCACTACTGCTCCAGAGCGCCTCAACCGTGTATCTGGTAGGCTGTGGCACAAGTTACAATGCTTGTGCCACGGCAACCTACCAGTTTTCCAAATCAGGAAGACAAACAATTCCAATACTGGCATCCGAGTTCATACAGCACACAAACTTCATCGACAATAAAACAGCAATAATAGCAGTATCACAAAGCGGAGAAACAGCAGACGTGCTGGACGCAGTAAAACTCGCAAAACAAAAAGGAGCAACAATAATTGCAATAGTAAACGTGCCAAGCTCGACGCTCGCAAGAACAGCAGACGTTGTAATACCAATGAACAGCGGACCGGAATTATCGGTCATCAGCACAAAAACCTGCACATCACAACTGGCGATATTGTACACACTCGCATTTGCGTTAAGAGCAAAAAACACGGAAACAATAGCAGAAGCAGCAGACGCATCACTGCACTTGCTAAGACAACACTCACAAACAATGCCAGAACTAGCGAAGAAGATGGTTGATGCGAAGAACATATTCTGCATAGGAAGAAATGCAATGTCACAAGTAGCAAGAGAAGCAGCACTAAAGATAAAAGAGGTAAGCTACCTGCACGCAGAAGGAATGCCGGCAGGAGAACTAAAACACGGAAGCATAGCCCTGATAGAAGAAGGAATGCCGGTCATAGTATTCGCAGACGAGGAAACAAGAGCGCTGACAATATCAAACGCAATGGAAGTCAAAGCAAGAGGGGCATATGTGATAGGAGTGGACAGCAAACCAAACCCAGCATACGATTTCCACATACAAATACCAGACATAAACGGACTAATGCCATTACTGGCAATAATACCAATACAACTGCTTTCATACTATTTAGCAGTACAAAGAGGATGCGACCCAGACAAGCCAAGGAACCTGGCGAAATCAGTGACCGTAAGATAATTAAACAGCTTATTCTTTGATGTTCATATGCAACTCACACTCAACCTCAAGCAAAAACTCGAACAAACAGCAAACGAATACTTCGAGAAAGCAAAGAAATCAAGAAAAAAAGCAGAAACGGCAAGAGGAATAGTCCTAAAATTCAAGAAGCAGATTGAAGACCTTGACAGAAAACAACTTGTAGAACTGAAAAAAGCAGAAGTCAAGCAGAAAAGACCGCAGGAATGGTATGAAAAATTCAGATGGTTCATATCTTCTGAAGGATTCTTATGTGTGGGCGGCAGAGACGCGACAAGCAATGAAGTAGTAATCAAGAAACACACTGACGCAAAAGACATCGTGTTCCACACAGAAGCGCCAGGAAGCCCATTCTTTGTCATAAAAACAGAAGGAAAAAAGCCAACAGACGTAACATTCCAAGAAGCAGCAGACGCAACAGCAAGCTTCTCAAAAGCATGGAAGTTAGGAGTAAGCATGACAGAAGCATATTCAGTAACGCCACAACAAGTAAGCAAACAGGCACCATCAGGAGAATACATGCCAAAAGGCGGATTCATGATATCAGGAAAAAGAACATACTACCAAGGAACTGTAAAAATAGCAGTAGGAAAACTAACAGACGGCAAAGTAATGAGCGGACCAGAAACAGCAGTAAAAACGCACTGCAAAGAATACTCAATATTAATGCAGGGAAGGGACAAGCCCTCAGACTGCGCCAAAAAGATTTCAAAGAAAATAGGGGCGGATATCGATGAAGTACTACGATCTCTGCCAGGTGGAACATGCCAAGTAAAATAAACCATCATGCACTGCAGCCAGCAATAAGAATCGGAAAAGCAGGAATAACAGAAAACGTTGTAAAACAGATAATAACAATGATAAGAAAAAAAAGAGTAATCAAAGTAAGATTCCTGCCAAGCGCGATACACGGCGATAAGAAAGAACTCGTAAAAGAGCTTGCTGAGAGAACAAAAACGAGAATAGTCCATAAAGTCGGCTTCATAGCAGTGTTAGAAAGAATAAGATAATTGATAGAGTAAGATGTCAGAAAGACTTAAATAAACACTTTTCATAACAAACACAAGATGGTAAAAGAGAGTGAAAGGCTGGTAGCATACGGCTTTGGAAAAAGCACAATCACCGTGGCAGGGCAAACCATAAAGATAGAAGGCAAGCCAGAAGAAAAGCTAGCTTTCATAAAGAAAAAAAGAGAAGAGTTAGAAAAACAAAAACTAGGAGAAGAATTCGACAAAGCAATAGAATCAGCAGCAGACCACGAATGGGTGGAAATAGCAAAAGACCAGCTATCAATGACAGAATACCCGAAAAGCTTCAGCAGATATTATCTAGGAGTATCAAGCTGGCACCAAAGCATAGAACCATACTATTTCTGGTGCGTCAACTTCTTAGAACATCTGGGATTTCCAACAATAGAAAAAGTAACAGACGTATTCACAGCAGCAGAACACTCAAGCTTCTACGGAGCAGCAGGACAAAGACTAGGACTTGCACAAGACAAAGTATCACAATACCTTGCAACAATAGGCAAAATGGTCAAAGATTTGTTCCAGTTGGTAAGAGAACTAAGATGGATAGATGAACGACTGGAAATCTACAGAGAAGCCTTCGGAGTAGACAAGGAAGGCAAAAAAACAGAAAGAGGGCCACAAAAAGGAGCGGAACTGGCATTAAAAGGAATGTGGGTGGACCTGGTAGACGGAGTAGTAGGAGGGCAAAGAACAGGCAGCAACCTGTTCGTAATGGCACAACAACTGCAGTTCACTTCTTTACCAGACTTGTTCTTCGCAGTAAACTCGAAAAACATGGAAGAGCTAGACAAAGCAGTGGAAGACCAAGCAAAAGAATTCAATGTACAAGTCAGAAACTTACTGAAAAGAAAACTACAGCAATACATGGCGTGGAGAACCTCAACATTTGACGAAATGAAAACAAGAAAACAATTCACACTCGACTACCTCAGACAACACTACCACGTAATAAGAATGTACATGAACTGGATAAAACCATACATCAAACACATAGAAAGACTGACAGGACAACAGGACCTGCTTCAAAACCCAAGACTGATAGCTGCATTCGAAAGCAGCCTCGTGGAAATAGAGCTGCTCGCGCGAAGCAGCCCCCAGGAAAAGAAAAAAGGCTACGCGTGCATACTCATGACATTCGAATACCACACAAAACCAAGCATGCAATACCAAGGAGACGCAGGCTACCACAGAGGACCAATACACGTAGGCGAAACAAGAATAACCTGGAGAAGCTATGCGTGGACAGACGAACAAATCAAAAACTACATAGCAATGAAAAACAGGGAAGACCTAGAACTACTCGCATCAATAGACTCATCATTACGCTCAGCAATGGACGCATTAGGAACAGACTTAATGGCATACCTTGAAGAAGCAGAAAAAGGCAAGAAACCAGAAGAAGAAAAACAAGAAAAAAAACCATTCGGACTAATGGAACCCTTCACAGCACTAGGCAAAGGCGTAACAGAAATGTTCGGAGTAATAATACCCAAAATGTCAAAAGGAAAAACAGCAGGCCCAGATGAAGTGCCGGAAGAGCTGGCAAGAAAACTATGCTGGACACACTACAACATCTTCAAAAAAGCACACGGACTCCTCGCGTGGGGTTAAGTATATATACACATATTTTCTAACCAACATTGATGGCAGTAGACTTTGAATCCTTCAAAAAATTCACGCCGGAAAGAAGAATAACAGAATTACAAAACATAATCGACAAACTAAAAAAACAAATAGACGAAAAAGAAGAAGAAATCAAAGAAGCAGAACACCTTCTTGTAATGGCAGATGAAGAAGCACGAATGCTAGAACAGGTAGAAATACCAGAACAGAAAATAAAAGGAAGAATAGAAGAAAAACTGGAAGAAAAAGAGGTAAAACGGCTGAAAGACCTCGAACTTGAAGAACTGCTCGCAACAGCGCCAAAAGAACAAGCATTCCACGAAGTAGCACACAGACCAGTAGAAGACCTCGCAGACGAACTGAAAAAAATATACAACAGGCAAAAAGAAACAGGAATAGAAAAACAAGAAGACAGAGAAATGCTCTACGCAATCAGAAAAGGATTTGAACTCAAAAGAGAAGAAGGATATGCACCTGCAACAGCCAAAGACAAGCACCTAATGACGGAAGCAGAACAATGGGCAGAAGAAATGTACAAAGGCGGAGCAGGAACATACAAAAGAACGCCGGTCTAATTCTTGAGACAGAATTGACATAAATGTTTAAATACTCCAGTAGCCAAAAGTGTATACTATGGTAGAGTTCAGAACAATGTATTACGGTCCGATGGACAGGGAATACCACGAAGCAACAACAGAAACACCACCATCAACATCATTAGAAGAACCCATATTCCCAATATCACAATTAGGAGAAACAGTTCCAGAACACGACCCCGCAGGCAGATTCAAAAACATAATCCAATCAACACAAGCAGCAATCAGAGGAGGAGCAGGAACAATACAGCTCGTCCTAATGACCCCGCCGGAAAGCGCAATAGGCGGAAGACCAAAAGCATACGGCAAAGAAGTAAGAGAAGCACTCAAAGAAGTAGCACTCGCAAGCCAGGTAAACATCGCAGGAGTAGAACTGCCAACATCACTCAACAACCTCGCAGGATTCGACTACCAGCAACTCGTATTCTCAGACGAAAAAAGAAAACAAAGCCTAGACGAAGTCAGAGACGCAATAAAGTTCGCAGCAGACGTGGGCAAAGGAGGAGGAGTAGACATAGTCTCCTGGGAATTCCCAAGGTCGGTGAACGAAGCAAGATGGAACAATCCGGACAAGCCAGAAGAAAAAAGAATATTCAAACAGGAAGGAGAACAAAGAATAGGCTGGCTTGTAGACGAAAGAACAGGAAGAACAGTACAGTTCAGAAAAGACGAAATACAGCACATCCCCTACAAAAAAGACAACTTTGAGAAAATGCAACCAACAACAGAAGAATTTGCAAGAGCAAAAGAGCTTAAGCTGACAGAATTCACCTGGGACGACTTCAAAAAATGGGCAGAAAAACAAAGCAAAGAACAAGGCAAAGAAATCAGACCAGAAGAACTCTACATCAAAGTGCAGCTCGAAGGACAAATAAGATCACTTGAAGGCTGGAGAGCAACATACCTGGAAAACGCAGAGACTATGGGTGAAAAAAAGAAAGAGGCAGAAGAACAGCTAAAACTAGCAAAAACAGAAGAACAACGCAAAGTCGTCAATGATACTCTCAAGAAAGTGGAAGAAAAATACAAAGACTTCCTTAACACAGCATACGGACAAGCACAACAAATAGAAGAACTAAAAGAAAGAATAAGACACCTCAAACCAATAGAAGACTACGCGCTCAAAAGAAGCACAAGAACATACGCAGAAGCAGGAGTAACAGCAATGAGAGAATACGAAACAGGCAGGGAAAAAGGAACAATAACAAAACCATTGTATGTAGGACCTGAAATCGGATGGCCCGGATACTTCGGAAGCCACCCTGACGAATTCGTAAAACTCATAAAAAAATCAAGAGACGAAATGGTCAACCTGCTAACAAGCCCAACAATCAAACAAATAAGACCAGACGGAAAAGAAGAAATTTTAACAAACAATTACTTCGACCCAAGCCTGGACAAAGAAAGAGCGAAAGAACTCGCAGAAAAACACATCAAAGGAATGTTCGACACAAGCCACATGGGAATGTGGCTCTCACACTTCAAACCAGAAGTAGATCCGAACACAGGCACAATGGAAACAGAAGACAGAAGAATCAAAAGATTCGGAAAATGGTACACTGAAGAAGTAGAAAAGCTCGCAAAATCAGGAGTGGTAGGAGGAATACAGCTCGTAGACAGCATGTCAGGAGCGCACGGACACCTGCCGCCAGGACAAGGAATCTTCCCGGTAAAAGAAACAGCACAAATATTCAAAGACAACAAATTCTCAGGATACCTGGTTTCAGAAGGACACGAAGAAGAAAAATTCGGCGAAGGAAGAATAAGACTGAAAACCTGGCAGATGGCAGGAGCGCCAGTAGGAGCAGGATACTTCGGCGGACCGCCATTAAGATTTGGACAGGTAGAGCACGCATACTTCGGAAAAACGTACTCGCCAATGTTCATGTTCGGAGGATACGCGCCAAGCAACGAGTTCAAACTCTGGAGCGAAATACCGCTGGAGTAGAAAATTTTAATAAGCAGTTCTCAAATAACATGATAAAAATGATTCTGGATTGCGAAGAAACACTAGAAGCCCGGATTGAAGACGAAGTCAAATCAGCAATAGATGCGATAATCGACGACACGCTTGAAGTCCTTACTCCAGTAATCGAACAGCAGACAGACACATACGAAACTACAACATACAACATTAATGTCGGCTACGACGGAAAATCAACAAAAGGCAATTACGAAACGCTGACAGCAGAATCAGACACTGCCGGAACGTCAATCACCGCGCTGTACAGCGAAAAAGAACACGAAGCACTGAAAGAAGGACAGGAAGTCGCAACAGCAGCACACGAAACCGACAATTCCCGCGGATTCTTTGTGGAAGCAGTCATTGACTGCAACGTAAAGGACGCAAAGAACAATATCAAGCTATTCACACCTGCTTTATGGCAGATAATGTATAACGGCAGACTGGTGTTCAACTAATAATGGTCACGTTTATTTCTCCAAACGATGTTTCTGAAGAAGCCGAAGAAACAGAAGAACCTGAAGCGCCTGAAGAAGAGGAACAGAAAAGCCTTGAACACCTTGTTGAAGAACAAACAGAAGAACTGGAAACCCCTGAAGAACAGGAAGACAAGGAATATGTTGGCGAGCCAGCAAATGAGCCAGGAGATTACATGCATCCTGATAACGCGCTGTTAAAAGCAGCGCCCACTGTAAGAGAAACAATCAAGCCTCTGGTATACGACGAAAACGACATTCCAGTTGTTTCAGACGTCTTCACACGCTACGGAAAGAAAGAAGACAAATGGTGGCTTGAGAATATCAATGCAGGAGTTCTAAAGTAAATTGTTTTCATTATGAAGGAGTTGCATACATTTAAAATCGTGGAATCCGAATATGACTGTATGGAGTTTAAAATACACCAGAAAGAGCACCCGAACGTGCCAAAGTACCCAAGCACTGACTACGACTTTGCCAAAAAATTCGCAGAAACAATGCATAAAGAAATGGGAGATTTCGTCAAAGCAGTAATCCTGTTCGGAAGCACGGCAAGAGAAGAAAAACCCCTTTACGGAGAAAGAGATATCGACATCCTCATAATAATAAATGATTTAACACTCATCCTCAGCAACGAAGTAATACAATCATACAGAGTCATAACAGAGCAAACTGCTTCGAAGATAAGCAAAAGACTCCACATAACAACCCTGAAGATGACAAGCTTCTGGGACTACATAAGAAACGGAGACCCAATAGCCATAAACATGCTCAGAGACGGAGTTCCGCTTTACGACGCAGGATTCTTCGAGCCAGTACAACAATTGCTATTCCAAGGAAGAATAAAACCAACAAAAGAAAGCGTATGGACATACTTCGCAAGAGCGCCAGCAACACTGCACAATGCGGACTGGCACATACTGCAGGCAACACTGGACTTATACTGGGCAGTTGTAGACAGCGCACACGCTGCCTTAATGAAAGTAGGAGAAGTACCGCCAACACCAGGACACATAGCGGACTTAATCGACAAAAAACTCGTAAAACCAGGATACGTTGCAGGAAAGTACACGACCATGATGGACACGTTCTATAAACTCCAAAAGAAAATCATACACAGAGAAATACAGCAATTATCAGGCAGAGAATTTGATGAATACAAGCGGACAGCAGAAGATTTTGTAAAAACAATGCAAAAAGTAGTTGAACAACAGTAATTATTT
>JAPLZR010000107.1 GCA_026394935.1 Candidatus Woesearchaeota archaeon | reverse complement strand
GCATGGGTACCATATAACGGCCTAGTTTCATTCCAGAGAATACAGTATGAAATACTGCAGTACCGGTCACTGTGAATAAAACAAAAAGCAAGATACTGATGTTCCATGTTATTTCAGAGATTAATCCAGAGCTAGCCAAGGCAATAGCTACAACCACAACACTGCCAATTGACAATCTTGGCTTGGTAACCAATGACAAAAACTCTTGCTTAAAACCACCCGGATTATAAAGGTTTGCCTGCCACCATCGACCCAAAAACAAGCCGAACAGTAAGCCAAATACCGATCCAGCTGCAACAACCCCAGTCATATAATGCACTAGGATATCAAGGGTTGGCTGGATCTCTGCAACAGGTGCGTCTGCTGGAATCATTTGCGAAAGAACTGCTTTCCACATTGCGGCAGGATCTGCAGCAAAAATATAGAAAACAACAACGCCAATTATCCCAAGTAGTATAGCAATTTCAACTGCGAGAGATAAATGTTGCCCTTCTCTTAACACAATTGAAATCAACCAGACTGGCAACCATAAAACCATTACATAAAGTAAGGCAAACTGGTAATTACCTGTAACAAGAAACCCTAATATTCCGGCTGCCAAACTGGAACAAAATAAAACATATAATCCATCAAAACAACCACTCATTAACGTAACAAGAGCAACGGTAGCTGAACTTACGACACTTACAGGGGGCATCATTAGAGACAATAATGCGAGAGATGAAGCCACTATCATGGCTTGCATTCTCCCCCGCATAATGTATGTCGCTAAAAAATTCATAGCCCCTCCGCCTATGTTATTTGTGTGCGTCGCAGAAAGGTAGTAATGCAACAAAACGTGCCCGTTTAATTGCAACACATAACTGTCTTTGATACTTGGCACTGGTTCCTGTGATTCGGCTAGGAACAATTTTGCCAGTTTCAGTAATATAATCACTTAATAAGTCCAGATCTTTATAGTCGATCTGTGTGCCGCTTTCTGAACTAAATCGGCAGAATTTTTTGCGTCTAATGTTACGTGCCATAATAATTTCCGTAAATCCAATAAGTTAAAGTGTTATTCAGCAACGATTTCGTCAGCATCAAAATCGACATCGTCTAATTCAAGATCGTCATCAATATCACCTGTTGCCGGTACTACAACCGCGTCTCTTGCTGCCGCATCTTTAGCTCTGGATTCAGCTGCTTTATTTTCTTCTGCTGTTGAAGTAGCAATGATAGAGGGTTCAGTGATTGCCACTTTTTGCAATAAAGTCATACTACGCAAAATTGCATCATTGAAACGAAAACCACTTTCTAATTCTTCTAATGTAGCCTGGTCACACTCAACATTCATTAACACATAATGTGCTTTATGAATTTTTCTAATTGGATAAGCCAAGTGCCTACGACCCCAGTCTTCCAAGCGGTGAATAGTTCCTGAGGCTGCTTCAATGGTTGATTTGTAGCGTTCAATCATTGCTGGAACCTGTGCAGTTTGGTCCGGATGGACTAAAAAGACAATTTCATAATGTCGCATTATTTTTCCTTTCGGTTAAGCCTCCCCTCTCTGTCTTAAAAAGAAGGTAAAGCAAGGAGGAGCGGTATGCTCCGTTGAACCGTGCATTATAAAGCTTTTTTTAGTTATTGGAAAATACTATTGTTAGAAATCCAGAAAAAGGAGTTAGATA
>JAPLZR010000096.1 GCA_026394935.1 Candidatus Woesearchaeota archaeon | reverse complement strand
TTCATTTATGGCTCTCTGTAATATTTTTTAAAACGTTTGAATATTGGTCCTGCCCCATTAATCAACTCCAACCTTATTTTAATTTGCTTTTCATTTTGGAAATATTTGATTGGATGTATAAATGGATTAAGTGAGTTCTGTTCTTCCACAATCAATGCAAGATATTTTTTCGTTAAAATAATATAATCGTAAAATAATTTTGCATTCTTTGCATTTGGTTTGAACTGAGGAAGTGTTTTCTTTGGAAATATGTGCTCATACCATTTTTTTGGGGGCAGATTCTCAATTTTACTCAAATCACCAAAATAATGACAAAGATACTGGTAATATTCCCCTTCTGATAATTGCTTCATATGCCGGTGTGATATGAAATTATGTTTATAAGCTTTTCAGTCAATTTTCTTACCAATGGCCTGCTCAAGAAGAAAGCATCAGGGTTATGAGTGTTTTAAAATACAAATATGGGAAAATTGGTCGATTCATCAGACAAAACTTCATCTCCTGAGATTTAAATTTGTCTCCTTTTTACCGGATTTTGTCCGGTCTTATTGTGCTACCTGAATTTATACTCCGAAATCCATAGAATTTCTGAAAGCGTTGGTTTGTCGACGGTGAATTTTGTGATTAAAAAAGCGTGCTCAAAAAACAAGAGGAAGTGGAAGTATGCTGATTTCGCATCGAAGCGGCGTTATTGTGCGAATCCCGAGTGTCATCAGAAGCTCAAGCGTGATGAGTCAGGTCCGCTTTGCAATGATTGCTATGTGCAGCTCAAAGAGAATCTTATGAAAAGAAGCGGAGGGGGGAAAAATGGCGAATGAAATGCAAAAATACCAGCCAAGCGTGAACCTCGTCACGCAAAGGGTACTGGAAGGATTAGACGAGTTAGCCGATGAAGAAGCTGTTGATACAAGCCTTGAACGTGCGTATGTGTTGATGAAGTTTGCTGACCGCATCAAGGAAAACATCTACGGGCACGCTGAACAGCGCCAGTCAAATGTTATGGCAAAACGTGCCAATGAATTCCAGGAAGCAACAAAAGCTGTTGAGCAGGCCGGAAAGGCTGCAAACGTGGATGCATATGATGCTGCATTGGAGACTGCAATTAAGACAGGCATTCTTGCCAAGGAGAGCGCTGCGAAGATGCGCCACATCAAAAACAGGGGCGTTGAGGCATACGACTCGAGGAAGGAGTTGGTGGATTACGTGCGCAGCATAGAAGCGAACATCAGCACTCCTTTATTGCCGCCAAAAACAGAGTGAGGTGAACTTTATGAGGAACGATGCGCTGGAAGAAGGGATTGACCGTCGGATGATTGATTTTACAAACAGGTTGCACGATAGGGACAAAAAAGCAGAGGCAGCACGTGCACTGATTTATTCCTGCGATGGAAAAGTGGGACTTCATTACAACGAGCCACTGAAAAGACCTAATCGCGTAGGAACACTCAAACAATTCGTGTACGGTCTAATCCTAGTGGCAGGCACATATTTCGGAACGACGGGCTACTTCCAGGCATGCGACCTCAAACAACAGAATACAGACCTGCATCACCAAAAAATAAGTGCTCAGGCGAAACTGGACAAATGCAAAACAGTTTCTGAAGAACGTGAGAAACAAAATACCGACTTGCTGAAGCAAACTGCGTCTTACAAAGAGCTTGCCGAAAGCCGTGTTGAACGCTCTGCGTATGAAGAAGTTAATGCGAGATTAAGGGAAGTCAGCGCTCAGTTTGAAGAGACCTCAAAACAAGCCGTCGAATACAAAACTCTTGCAGAATCACGTGTTGAGCGCACTGCATTCGAGGAAGCGAATTCACGACTGGCAGAAACAAGCTCAAGACTTGAAGATGCTTTGAAACAAATGGCGGCTTACAGGACACTTGCTGATAGTCGTGTTGAGCGGTCTTTCTATGATGAAGCTAATTCAAGACTTGAAATGACGGTTGTTCAGCTCGAAGAAACTTCCAAGCAGGCAGCGCAATACAAACAAACGGCAGACGAACGTTGTGCTGCATTAGAAAATGCTAATCTGACTCTTGCTGATGTCAAAACCAGACTTGAAGAAGCAGTGAAACAAGCAGAACAAATTCCTGTTTATGAGCAGAGGTTGCGTGATTGTGAACAACAATCTTGGGAATATAGGAGGGAACTGAGGGCTACTGATGATTTTCTCGGCAAGCTTGTCGCTGAGA
>JAPLZR010000046.1 GCA_026394935.1 Candidatus Woesearchaeota archaeon | reverse complement strand
CGACGCCTCTCCAATCACTTCATTATTTAGCATCACAGCATAATTTTTGTCGTTTGTGATATTGATTTGTTTGGTTGAGCGTCCTGGTCTTGGTATCGAGCCAAAATCCAATGTATCATATAAACTTAAGGTCAGGTTTGTTTTTGTGACGTTGAATGTTATTGGATATGTTTCTGTTGCAATCATTTTCGGTTGTTTATAGAAATAAATTATGAGAACTGTTAAGAGCAATAATAGGCACAGTATTGCTATTTTTTTATACGTTTTGTTTTTCATTTTTTCTTGAGATTGCGAATGTAATCAATAATAATGCCGCTGCTATGCTTAAAAGTATTCCTATTTGAATGATTGTTTTGTTTTTTTGCGGCAATGCCGTGGCTTTTCCAGTTATTATTTCCTCATTCACAGTTGAATCTATGTTTGCTTTAAAGTCTGCTCTGAATTGATTTGATGCAAGTAGCATGGCTCGATATTGTCCTTTTGCTGTTTGTGGTATGAGTGCATTAAGCGCAATAATGTTTTCTCCGGGATTGAGCGTTAATTCTATTTCTTTCCGAAATAGTTGACCGTTTGAGTTTTTGAATATGTATACTGCTGCTGCTGTAGTAATTGGTGCGTTCCAATCCAGTAGAATTGGCAGGTTTACTTTGTTTTCTTTATTTGCCGTTAATGAAATATCGTCCACTATAATCTTTGGTTCGCCTATCCTGACTTTTTGGCTTAATTGTTGTTCTGGTAAATTTAGTTCTAGTTGGTAATCTCCTTTATTTATTTGGTCAATCGGCACATCTATACCAGCATACTGTGTTTGTAAAGGTGGAATCTTCATTTCAATAGGGAATTTTTCCATTATTTTGTCTTTTTCTTTTAGCAGGAGCTCTGATGATAGTGGATATTGCGTTTTTCCTATGTTTCTGACTATTAGTACTGTGTGAATTTTTTCTCTTGGCGGGTCGACTGTGAGTATTGCATATGGATATCCTGCATCGTGTGGATTTAGTATGTTGAGAACCGTTTCAACTCCTGATTTGGCCATGCCTTGTGCTTCTGCCACCTTAATGCTTACCGGATACAATCCTTTTTGCAACTCGTTTGGAAGTGATATTTTTAGTGTGAAAACTTTTTGCTCGTTTGGACTTAATTTTGTTGTCTTTGGAGGGGCAGTTGTATAATCCGTTAGTTTTTCAGCGTTTGTTTCTATAGAAACTGGCACAGTTGTATCGCGGGTGTTTGTTATCACTAATGGAAATTCTATTTGTTTTCCTGGTTCATAAAAGAACTCTGTATTACCGTGTGCAACGCTTATCGCTAGTGCTGAATTCGCAATCAGGCATAAAATAAAAGAAAAAAGAAAAAGCCTCATTCATTTAACAAAGAGGACTTTCCCCTGAAACTAATACAGTTAGCGTCAGAGCTTGTACTCCTGACGGCGTGGTTGCAGGAACTCCACTAACTTGGATGTATGCTCCTGATGATGAGCCAGGAATCCACTGGTCTAAAAGCGGGGTTGGACTGAGTATATCACCAAGTGTGACAAAACCCGGTGCTTTGTTGCAGTTAGGGTCTACCTGAGCAGGCGATACTTCTCCTGCGGGCGTTGTTATCTCTACTGAAGAACCAGGACCGTATGGTGTGAGGGTATTAGCATACGCAGTAATAAGTCCATTCGTGTTTCCTCCGTAAGTGATTGTAAGTGTGTTTTCTCCAACAGCCAGAGCACTGCAAATTCCAGTATCTGATGTGCAATAAGGACTACCTGGTCCTGTTCCAAAACTGAGTAGGTTGTTGCCAACTCCAGGTGTTATCTGTAAAGTTATCGCTGCAGGAGTCACTTCAGTCCATTGATTATCAGTAAGTTCAAAGAGAAACTGAGTTTCTGCTCCTCCGGTTATCGTATTTGATCCGTTCATCATATATAATCCCGTTATGCTGACTACCAGCACTGCTGCTAGTACGCTTACTAAAATCGTGTTTTCGTTCATTTTGTACCTCCGTTAGGCATTATTTCTATTACAACTTGTGCTGTTGATTTTGACGATTGCGGTTCATATGCTTTGCTTGGGGATTGCAAATCGTACTCAGTGGTTTGTGGGCTCATCAAATTTAATGATAGAAATCCTGCTATCAATATTGCTCCAACGGCAAGAATTATTAGACCTGCTTTTATCTTCTCCATATCCTTACCTCCTTTTTCTAGTTTACTTTTATGTATACTGCTATATAAATTTAACGCTTACTTTTTCTTTATTGAGTCTAACCAAGCCAGTGCTTGTTCTTTTCCTTCCTGGCATCCTGTTTCGATGAATTTGCGCATGTGTTTTTCTGCTTCGTCGTTTTTTCCCAGATGGGCGTATACTCTGGCAGAGTAGAACCATCCTCTTGGTTCTCCGTATTCTACTGATTCTGCGAGTGTTTTTAGCGCGTCTTGTGGTTTGCCTGCTTTTTCTTCGTATATTCCTTTGAATAGGTGGGCTTGTCCGTATTGTGGGCGAAGGTGGCTTGGTATTCCTTGGTCTTTTATTAGTTGTATTGAAGTGTTGCAGTCTTGTATTGCTGCAGTTGGGTTGCCTTTTTCGCCTAAGGCCATTCCTCTATACATGAAGGCTTCCGGCATTTTTCCCTGCTTTATGCTTTCATTTAAATCATTAAGTGCTTCATCGTATTTTCTCATGTTGCATTTTGCCATGCCTCTTAGCGCCAATCCTTGATATTCTAATTTTTGGATTTGTTCTGCAAGGTTTATTTGCTGTATAACTGCTTCGTTTTTGTTCTGTCGCAGATATACTCCTGCTCTGAAAATATAGCAGAAGTGTATTCTTGGATTCATTTTGATTATCGTGTCTGCCAATTGAAGTGATAGTTCATCGTTTCGCATTATTGTGGATTGCAATCTTAGTTCTTGTATGAGATATCTGATGTTTTTTGGCTCGGATTCGCGTGCTTGCAATATGTACTCGAGTGCTTTTTGGTTTTCTTCTTCGCTTATCGGTCCTGATTCTACCCATAAATGTGTGCTTTTTGCTAAAGCATGTGATAGGAATGATAGCACTTCTGCATTCGAGTCATTGATGGCAAGTGCTTCTTCTGCGAGTTCCATTGATTTTTTGTATTCTTTGCTGCCTAATGCCAGCAGACTTTTGATAAGGAGTGAATATGTTTCTTTTTTGTCTCCTAATTGCATCTTCTTGCAGGCTTCAATTGCTTTTTTCTCGTCATCGTGAATGTCTATGTAAGTCATTACTTTGCTGTAGAGTGCTCGGAAATCTGGTTCTTTTGCTGCTTTTAGTCTTTTTTGGTTTGCTGTCTCAAAGTCCGCTACTGCTTCATCTCCGTTCAAATTCAGGTATCTTGCTTTTCCTCTCAAAAAGTATGCTTCGATTGAATCAGGATCATCCTTTATTGCTTTTGTAAAGTGGTTTATTGCCTCTTCGAAATGACCCTCTCTCAGTGCTGTCTCTCCGCGCCATATTTTTTCTTGGGCAGTATTTTGTTTCTGCGCCTTATCCAATTGTTCCTGCAGTGTCTTTGAGAGTGCTGCTTCTGCTTGTGCTGCTTTCAATTCTTCTTTCTGTGCTTTTATCGTTTGTTTTTCTTTTTCTCTTTCCGCGTTTCGTGCTCTTGATGCGAGTCCTGTGTATCCGATGCTTCCTGCGATTGCGACGAGTGCTGCGAGCGCTCCTGTTGCGATGAGTGTTGGGTGTTTTTGTATGAATCTTCCTGCTTTTTCCAGGATGCTGTATTTGTGGGCGAGTACTTTCTCTCCGTCGAGGTATCTTTTGATGTCGTCTCCGAATTCCTGGAAGGTCTCGTATCTGTTTGCCTTTTCTTTTGCGAGTGCTTTCAGTATTATGCTTTCCAGCTGGGGGTCGAGTTCCTTGTTTACTCTGCGCGGGTTTTCAAAGGTGTTATCGAGTGCTGTCTTTAGCACTCCGTGTACTCCTTTAGTTATGTCTCTGAATTGGTCTAAAGTCATCAGTTCGTACAGTATTGCTCCTACGCAGTATATGTCTGAGCGTTCGTCTACGAATTCAGGTCCTTCTACCTGCTCTCCCGGCATGTACATCGGGCTTCCGAGGGTGACTCCGTTTTCTGTAAGGGACATTCTGCTGAGTGTCGGGCTTGTGCCTTCAGGGTCTGGCGCGATTGACTCTTCCATTATTTCGTCTTTTTGCCCTTTCTTTTTTGCCAGTCCCCAGTCCATTACGTATAATTGTCCGCTCTGGTCGACCATTACGTTTGCGGGTTTCAAGTCGCGGTGTATTACTTCGTGCTTGTGTGCGAATTGCATCGCATTGCATATTGAATGGCACAGTCTCAGAAGGTCTTTTTGGGCGTATGCTGTTTTGTTTTCCTGTAGTTCTTTGAAAACGTGGCTTAAGTCCTTGCACGACTCGACGAAGGTCATTGCGTAATACATTTTGCCCTTGATTTGTCCTATGTCTGTTACTGTGATAATATTTGGGTGTCTTAGTTCTGCGGTTATTCTTGCTTCTCTGACAAATCTTTTTACATTGCTCTTGTCTTCGTTGAGCATGTTTTTTAGTGCGACCCTGCAGCCAAGCCTGTTGTCTGTTGCTTCGTATACAGCGCCCATTCCGCCTTTGCCTATGGTTCTGTGGATTTTGTACCTGTCTCCCTGAAGCATTTCGTTTATCTGCTGTTCTATGCTTGGCGCTTCGGTTTTTGTCTTTGCTTCGTTAGTTTTTGGAAGTCGTGATTGGACGTCAGGCGGCAGGGATAAAGTGTTTGATCCGCCCGTGTTTGCTCCGACTATTGTGCCGCTCCGGTCCTCTTCAGTTCTTTGTTCAGCGAATTTTTGCAGATAGGCGTATATTTTTGGCAGTGTCCTGTTTTTCATGAAGTCTGCAAGAGCCTGTCCTTTTTTCTTTGCCGCGAGATATTCGTTTGCATCTTTGGCTCTGAGCAGTTTTTTTTCAAGGCCTTCTCTGAAGAAGAATAACTCCTGCGTATCGAGAATTTCGCGTTCTTTTTTTGCAGCGCGCTTGACTTGCTTCATGCACCATAGTATCCTCTCACCATATTTAAACCTTTCTACTGTTGCTACTCAGAAGTGACTATCAAGGAAAGGTTTATAAGCAGCAAGTGCGTATTCAGGCATATGAAAGGCGATTATAATATCAAGGATGATGAGCTTTTTCAGGCTTTGAAATTGTTAGGCGAAGCTCTTTGTAATACTGAATATTTCATATTTGGAGGCGTCGGTGTGCAGGCTCGTGTTGCTGCTTTGGAGACAGATAATGGCAGAAAAGACGTGAAGACAGTTGATGACTCGAAGCTTAGGCGTACCGGAGATATCGACTTATACATTGCTGACGAGAACGCTGTGGTTCTTTTCAATGAATTGGCAGCCGCGTATCCTCGTGCCGGAATCGTAAATGCGCCCAATCACGTCAAGATCGGTCCTGTTATTGTCAACTACCTGACCAGTCCTGATGAATTAAAGGGTTTTGAGAAGGTGGCTTTGGAACAGCTTGCTGCAAGAGAACAGGTGTCTTTAAGAAAAGGCAATTGCCGGATTCGTGTGGATGTCAGCCCTGTCGAGCATCTTATTGCAGCCAAACTTAGCGGAAATAGGATTCAGGCAAAGGACTTTCACGACATTAAAGTGCTCGTAGATACAAGTCAGGCGTCAGGCTCAGCCATAAGATACGATGCTGTCCGACAATTGCTTGTTGAGCTTGGCTGTGAGAATAAGTATCAGGTTCTTGAGCAGATAATCAGCGAAGAATATTAGGCGCGAAATCATAGAGCAATTGCAGGAATTCCGTCCACTCTTCCCGCAGGCCTGTTGCTTTTAAAAGCCCTCTGACGTCTTCTGCAACCTGCCGGTCTATCTTTCCGCTTTCTGCAAGTTTTATTAGCGCAAACGGGAATTTTTTTCTTGCTATGCTTTCAGCAACAAGGTATGGCACTGTCGCAACCATTAACGTGTATCCGCCAACATTTACTTCTTCAGCAGTGTCAATTATCGGTTGATAATGTCTTTCCAGTGGTCCGAGTTCGCCTTGTTTTAATATTCGGATGCCATCAACTGATTCGTTTGCCAGAATTTCGAGTGCGCCTTCATTTTTGCCAAGTCTTAATTGAATGCCTGCATCTCCGACTATTGCATATCTTGCCTTGGCATTGGACAAGAGTTCCAGCTGTCCGGCATCCAACTCAACCATATTGTGTCTTACAGGCATTTGAGATATATAAAATCTCCTGCAGGTATTCGCGTGCACCATATTGCTCTTTAAAAAGCCGTCAATTATAAACCTTTCGTTTTTTACCACTCACGAATTACGAAGAATATAGTCTTTGGTGTGCAAGAAAACTTATCAAATTGCTTCAAGTATGTCTTTTTTCCTGGTTTTGCTTTTGTTCTGACTGTTTCCTGACGATTTCGAAAAGCGTGTCTAATGTTTTCTTGGGCACGAGCTTCTTGTCTTCTTTTCTCAGGTTTTCCAGGAAGCATCCTAAATCAAATGCTGCTCTTTCTTTTCCAAGGCTTATTTGTTTTTTTGCCTCTTCCACTAGTATATTCCAGTTAATCTCTGTGATTTTGATTATTGTTCTGGCATCGTCGATGTCTTTCACCCTGTCAGTTGCGCATTTCATCAGGATTAGGTCGTGAGGGTCTGCAATTTTCAATACTAGTTTGTCTTCAAACTGGTGCATCTGTTTTGCTCTTTCGCGCATTGTTTCGGAGAAAATGAAATCTATTACGTCAGTGGCGAAAAGGTCGAATCTTTCATCGTTCAGTTTGAGCATTTCTGGCCTGTTTTTTTTCGCGCCGTATACTGCGGCCGCGTCCATTTCGAGGTATCCGAGTTTTTTTGCGGCGTCTTTGAATGTATTCTTGTCTGCTTCTTTTTCAAAAACCAGGTCGATGTCCAGGGTGGCGTCTTTGAGCCCCAGGAACATCATTGCAGTTCCGCCTATGGCGTATGCAGTGACCGGCTTTTTCAGTTCTTTTGAAATTACCAGCAATAGTTTTTGTTGTTGTTCTATTGTAATCATCTGTAATCCTCTAAATCTTTTTTGTTAAATGGCAGGTGCATTTTCCATCTTGCCTCTATATCTTTAAAATCTTTTGATTTTAATCCGTCTATTACGTGCTTGAAAGTATGCTCTTTTTTTGGCAGAGCATTGTTCCGGAATCTTTTTGGCATCTTTCTGACCCTCATGACTGTTCTTGCCAGATCATATAGTGCGCCAACTTGTCTTTCGATGCAGTTCTTTTTCGCCAGCCTATACAGCATTGCCCAGTCTTCTATTTTTCTGAATAAGGACAGCGCAGCCAGTATTGTCCTGAGATTCTGTGTTTTTATTGCAAACACCAATGCTTCTTCAATTATGTGTTCTTTTCCGTATACCCTGTAAACCCGGGGGGTTGATATTTTGATAGGAGAGTGCTTGTTGATTATTTCGTAGTAGCTTGTGCCGCCCAGCCTGTTCTCAGAGGATATGCTGTATACTCTCGCGTTATTGCTTGATTTCCTTGTCTTGACATATCCTGCCTTTCTCAGGCGGTAAATGTGGTAAACCGCTTTTTCCTTGTTCACGTCTAATATGCTCATGACTGACTTGATTGTCTGGACTCCTTCAAGTTTTTTAAGCAGTATTTTAGTGTTCACAAAGTTAAATATAGCCCCTTTTATATATAAAGCTTTTGATTTTTTATCAACAATAAGTAAATGTAGATAATAGAATATATAAATGAATGTGTCATACAACAGAAAAAGGCATAAAAATGCCATTTGTTGTACAGCACAACATTATTGAGAGTAAGGTCTCGCTTCGAACGGCTCTCTTATAAGCCGTACTGCGTATTTTAGGAATGTTTCGCGCATGTCTTTCTTGTCGAGTGGTTTTAACATTCTGGGAAATAGCGGGGAGTCGTCTGGTATTTGGTCTACTGCTTTGAATGCGACTGCGAGCATGTAATTGTCCATTCCGCCGTGTTTTTGTTTTGACCAGCAGATTAAATCGTCGAGGTTGTGCATTTCTCTGTGAATGAAGTATCCGTCCACAAAATCTTTTGGCGCGTACCGGTCATAGAGCGCAGATAATTTGTTGCACGCGATATCTACAGGATTCTCAAGTCTTATTCCGTATTCTGAATTCGTGGTTGGCTGGAAACGGTATGGCGAGTCCCAGCAAAACTCGACTTTCAGGGGTTCTGCTTCATTAAAGAATATGAATCTTGCAAAAGTATTGCCATCATAGGTTTTTGTCACAGCCAGATGTTTTTTTGCCGTTGTTTCTTCAAAGTCTCTGATTGCAGCTCTAAATTCTTCTCTTTGATCGGTAAAAAAATCAAGGTCTTCTGAAAGTCTGTGCTGGAGGTAAAATTCAGCAAGTGCAGTTCCTCCTGCGAGCCAGAATTTTTCCTTGACTGAGGGAGTTTCTGATGCTATTGCAATTATTTTTTTCTGAAAATCAGTTAGTATCGGCATTTTGCTCCGTGGTTTTGAAATACCATTCCCAAAAATCTCTCAGGCGTTCAGGAATCTTTATTTTTGGAAGGTATTTTCTGATGTTTTCGAGGCCTAAACCAAGAACGTCATCATATGTTCCTTTTGTGATGACTCTTGCAGCATACCATTCTCTAACATCTTCTCTTTTAAAATCCTCATCTTTAAGATGGTAGAGATCCCATAAAAGGGCGCGATTTATTTTCATGTCATTTATCAATCTTTTTTCCACTTATAAACCTTTCGTTTTTTACCACTCACGAATTACGAAGAATATCAGCGTGCCTTTTTGCCCATCCTTTTTATCATTCTTTTCAGGTGTTTTGTTTTCTTCAGTATTGTCCGCAGTTCGTCGATGTTGATTACCGGCTCCATTGAAGCTGATTTTGGTGTTTTTTTGAACTGCGAGTACATCACTTTGAAGATAAGCAGCAGTACAAACACCAGTACTAAAATCATCGTCAGCGCTGACGACACTCCGCACATTGTCTGGTTCAATAAAACCATTGCAAGTATTGCTATTATTAACAGCCAGGTCAGGAATTCTTTTGAGGGCTTCCTGTATACGTAGTCGCTTATGCTGCGGAATACTGCGTGGATTAACAGCAGTCCAATCAGCAATGCTGTGATTACATAGCTTGTGAAGCATACCCAGTCCATG
>JAPLZR010000044.1 GCA_026394935.1 Candidatus Woesearchaeota archaeon | reverse complement strand
CTGCTGCTTTTGCTGCTGCGAATGTTATTCTTACTATGCCGTCTTTGACTTTGTTTGTTTTCAGAATTTTGATTTTGCCGACATCAATTGTGTTTTTCAGGTGTGTTCCAGCGCATGCTTCAATATCTACTCCTGGTATGCTTACTATTCTCAGTTGTTTGCCTGGGACTGCTCCTCCTTGGTATATTGCCATTCCAAATGCTTTTTCTGCTTCTTCTCTTGGCATGAATGTTAGTTTGGTCTTAAGCCCCTGTTTGACAATCTTGTTGGCTTCTTCCTCAATTTTTGTTGTTTCTTCGTCTGTTAATGAGTCATAATGAGTGATGTCAAGGTGTGCTTTGTCAACGTCTTTTTTTGCTGATGCTTGGTTGATGTGTGCTCCTAATACTTTTCTTGCAGCAGCGTTGACGATGTGTGTTGCTGTGTGGTGCTGAGCTAATTGTAATCTCCTTCCAAATTCTATGTCTCCGTGTACTTTGTCTCCTGCGTGGAATTTTGGCTTGCTTTCGAGAACGTGAACTATCCAGGGTCCTTGTTTTAGTACGTCAATTACTTTTGCTCCTTCCAGTGTGCCTCTGTCTGACATTTGTCCTCCTGATGTTGGATAGAATGCCGTTTGGTCAAGGATTGCATTATTGTCAATAATCTCTAAGACTTTTGCGTCAAAAGACGCCTTTTCGTAATCATCAAAATACAAAGCTTTTGTTGGTGGTACACAGTGCTCGATTGGCAGTTTTTCTTCTTTTTCTGTTGCTGTTTCTTGTTCTTTTTTTTCGTGGCGCGCAGCCACAAGTGAATAGAAGTTGTCAGGAACAATAATGTCCTTGCCTATTTTTGCTGCTTCGTCTTTTATTAGTTCTGGCGCGATTCCTTGGCTGTCATATATAGTTATCAAGTCTTCTGTTGACAGTTTTTTCTCCATTAAACGGGGCAGCATTGCTTGTGTTTTTTGTTTTGTTGCTTCGTATTTCTTTTTTTCAACTTCGAGAATGTCAGTTACTTCGTCAAGGTTTTCTTGCAGTTCTGGGAATAATGGTTGTAAGTAATCTGCGTGCCATTTGCAGACTTCTGGCAGGCTGATTTTCCATTTGTATTTGTCGATAAAGCCGAGTGCTCGTCGTAAAATAACTCTTAAATTATACATTCCGCCTACGTTTGACGGTAAACCGCCATCATTTATTGCGAAGAGCAGTGCTCGTGAGTGGTCTGCTATTGAGTATAGTGCTACGAGCGGCATTATTTTTTCTTTCAGGGCTTTGACGTCCATTTTCAGGTGTTCAGCAACAAACTTCCAGGCTGTTTCGATGTCTTTTACTTCTCCTGTGTTGAGGTAGGGGGAGTAGTGTGCAAATTTGCGCATGAATTCCTCGTCGTATTCAACTCCGGTTATCTCTCGCAGTTTCTTGACGACTGTTGGGAATGTGCATTCGTAGATTGATGCTTTGCCTTGTGTGAACCATGCTGCTCTTTCCTGTCCTTCTCCCATGTCTAATACTTTGATGTTCAGTTCTTTCAGGCCTGAGGGTGTTATTTCGTATTGCATGTACACTTGGTTTGAGATTTCTAGTCCGTTTGAGAAGAATTCCATGCATGGTCCGAGGTTTCCTCCTCCTGACCAGACGTCTTCGTGGATGGTTAAATCGCTCATTTCCAAGCCCATTCCTTCATGAAGCCATGTTAGGTGGTCGCTCATGTATTTGTTTACGTCGTAGTCTTTTGGTGCAAAGAATCCGTGTTCTCCCATCATGATGAAGGCGACGTGGTGTCCTGTTATGCCTACGTTGTCTATGTCTGAGAATCGTAAGCACATTTGTGGGATGACTAATGGATTGGCTGGAGGAGAAATCTCTCCTGATACTACGTATGGCTGGAATGCCGCTATTGATGCGATGGTAAAATCAGTGGTTGGGTTCCATCTTGCAATGACTGGATACCTTTTAATCGGTGTGTAGCCTAGTTTTGTGTGTATTCTTGCGAATTCCTGCCATACTTCGATGTAGTCGAGTTTTTTCTTTGTTGGGTGTCCTATGAAGCGGAATCCTCCTGAGCACGCAGGGTCTCCGCAGACGTCTTGTGTGTGAACTGTCCAGAAGTATCGTTTGCACTTGCTGCACTGGTGTCTTGAGAACCCTTTTGACTTCAGGGTATTTACAGGAAAGAAGTCTTCTGGGTGCAGGCTGGCATTCTTGCGCACTTCTTCTTTTATCTGCTCTTCTGTCATGCTATTGACGGGAAGTTAAACAATTTAAAAACATATCGAGAAAAAAGAGATTAAAAAAATAAAAAATTTACTCTTCACCGCGCATGCGGGTGAAGCCGATTATTAAGCCGACGATTACCAGTAATGCTACAAGTACGAGCAATATGATTTCCAAAGCTCCTCTGACCTTTCCGGTTGAGTCTGCTGGAACAACTTCTGCTGTCTTGTTCTGTGCATCTTGGACTATTACGACTGGTGCTGGTTCTGGGTTGCAGGCTTCGTTTTCAAGCACTGTTACCTTTGTTGAACTTGTTGCCTTGTCGTGTCCGTCGTTGTACAAAGCTTCAACGTTTAGGTCGTAAACGCCTGGCTCTGCGCATTTTGGCAATCTTAGGAACATTTCTTCTGTTTCTTCCTGCTCGTCGCTTTCGATTTCTTCAACGTAGTCTGTTGCTGAGATGCTTAATGAGGGTATGCTTAAGACAACTTTGACATCAGATTCGTCTTTCTGTCCTTGGTTTTCAAGGCGTACAGATGCGAGCAATGCTTGTCCAGCTTGTACTGCGCTGGCGCTCAGGGTTATGTCCTGAACTTTCATGATGTGTCTTGGTGCGTTGACGTTCAGTGTGTACCTGTAAATGAGCTCTTCGCCGTATCTGTCTGATATGACGACTCGCAGGTAATACTGTGCAACATCAACATCATCTGGAAGTGTTAATGTCATTTTCTTGATGTATCTGATTCCTTCAGCAAAGTCAAATGGTCCTATCTGCTCGCTGATTGCGTTTACATCGTTGAATTCGTATCCAGAAATAAATGCCCTGATTTCAACGTCTTTTGCTGCTGCTGATGCATACACTTCAAGTTTCAATGTGAAATCTTGGTCGCGTTCGATGTCCAGTTTGGTGACGCTCGAAGCTAAAATTTCGGTGTTGTCGATTTCGGCTTGCTCTACATTCAGCGGAAGAGTTTGTGCTGCAACCGCTGATAATACAAGCAAAACGCTAAACAATATTGTCAATGCTTTCATTATATTCCCCCCAATTTATAGTTTGAATAATAGCTTCCAGAGAAGACCTTATATTTAAAGGTTTCGACATTTTTAGTATTGCGAAGTAACAAATACTTGTAACGGGTGTAAGGTGATTGTTTTGTATGCAAAACTTTTTAATAAGCCTGTAAAGAACTTAACAGCATGATAAGACAGCCTATTGTGGTGATTATGGGCCACGTGGATCATGGAAAGACTTCTATGCTCGACAAGATTAGAGGTACTGCTATTGCTGCGAGGGAAGCTGGCGGTATTACGCAGGCGATTGGTGCAAGCATTATTCCGTTGAGCACCATTAAATCAATTTGCGGTGCTTTGCTTGATCAGTTGAAGATTGTTCTTACGATTCCTGGTTTGCTGTTTATTGATACTCCCGGTCACGCTGCTTTTGTCAATTTAAGAAAACGTGGCGGCAATCTTGCTGATATTGCTATTCTTGTTGTTGATATTAATGATGGTTTGATGCCTCAGACAAAGGAGAGCATCGAAATTCTGAAGCAGTACAAGACTCCTTTTATTATTGCTGCGAACAAGATTGATATTATTGAGGGCTGGAATAAAAAGCCTGGAACGTTGTTGCAGAACATTTCTTCTCAGAGTCTTGATGCGCAGAGGAAGTTTGAGACTAAGTTGTATGCTCTTGTTGCACAGATTTTTGAGCTTGGAATTCCGGCAGACCGTTTTGATCGCGTTTCTGATTATACGAAAACAGCTGCGGTCGTGCCTATCAGCGCTAAAACAGGTGAGGGTATTCCTGAATTGTTGATGATGCTTACTGGTGTTGCTCAGAAGTTTCTTGAGCGGAATTTGAATATTGAGGAGAGGGGTCCTGCGAAAGGAACGATTCTTGAAGTGAAAGAACAGAAAGGTTTGGGCACTGTTCTTGATACTATTATTTACGATGGCTGTTTGAAAGTTAACGATCAGGTTCTTATTGGCACTTTGGACCAGCCGTTGCAGGCAAAAGTCAAGGCTTTGTTCCAGCCTACGCCTTTGACAGAGATGCGTGAGAAGAAGGCGAAGTTTTCTCCTGTTAAGATTGTTAGTGCTGCGACTGGTGTGAGGCTTGTCATTCAGGGTGCTGAGCAGGCAGTTGCTGGTGCTCCGATTATGGGTGCGGTTGGCGACATTGAAAAAATCAAGCAGGAATTGCATGATGAAATGCACGAGGTTTTGATTGAGACTGATAAGGACGGTATTATCATTAAGGCTGATTCTCTTGGCAGTTTGGAAGCGTTGATGACTTTGCTTAGGGGGAAGGGTGTTCCTATCAGGAAGAGTGGTATTGGTCCGATTACTAAGAATGATGTTTCTGATGCAGAGGCTACTTTGGCGAATGATCCTTTGCATTCTGTTATTCTGGGGTTTAATATTCCGAAATCAGACCTGCCGACCAGCGCTCACATTATTGTTAATGATATTATTTACAGGTTGATTGAGGATTATGAGGCTTGGAAAGTTTCTAAGAAGAAGCAGATTGAGCTTTCTGAGTTGGACATTCTTGTGAGGCCTTGCAAAATAGAATTGCTTAAGGGATACGTATTCAGGCAGAGCAATCCGGCAATTGTAGGAGTGGAAGTGATGGCAGGAATATTGAAGCCAAATACTCCTTTGATGAAGCCTGATGGGGCGACTGTTACAGACGTGAAGGGTATTCAGGTTGAGCAGAAGAATGTTGAAAAGCTGGAGAGGGGAAAGCAGGGCGCAGTTAGTATGCCTGGCGTAATTATGGGGAGACAGCTTAACGAAGGTGACATTCTTTACAGCGCGATACCGGAAGAACACTTCAGGCAGTACAAAGAGCACAAAGAGCATTTGTGTGAGGAAGAAAAAAACCTGTTAAAGGAGATTGCTGAGATTATGAGGAAAGGCAATCCTGTGTGGGGAATATGAAGGATAATTATTCATTTGTTCCGTCAAGAGAGCTGAAATTATTCTGTAAAAGGGTGAAGGACCAGTATGGTGGAGTGCCGGAGTTGTTTGATGAGCTTGCATTCGTTCAGGGCAAAGAAAAATTTTATGTTATTCAAAGGGATGTTGGGAGTATAGATCTCAAGAACATTAGGATTAACAGTATTGGTTTGTACGTTGCTGAAGTAAAAGGTGGTCAGTTGAGGTTGAGTGTTGAAGGTGCTCAGTTGGTTGGTCCTTTTGCTTCAAAGAATGTTTGCGAGATTTCAGAGGAACAGCTTAGGCAGTGGTTTAAAGGTCAGGATTTGAAGGTTGAAGGGGTTTATAGCGGTTTTGTTATTCTTAAGTGTGGCAGTGATTATGTTGGTTCTGGCAAGTTCAAGGAAGGTCTTGTTCTGAATTATGTGCCGAAAGCCAGAAGGCTTTCAGAAGTGCATTAGATAGGTTGGAAAACAGCAATCTTTATAAATGAACTGTCTGATTTCACTGGTTTTATATAAGTTTTATATAAATTATAAAAATGTGTTAACCATGGCAGAAACAGAACCCACAAAAACATATACGAGAGAATATGAGAAGGATGCTCAAAAGAAACACGAGAAACCAGAACTTCCAACATTAAATGACTATGCTGTTCACAGAGTGCATCAAGATCATCCCAATGTCTTCTATGGAACACTCAAATCAACAGGACTGGAAGTAGTGGTCAAAGGCGCAACACCAATTAAATTTAGAAATTACGAAGCAGAAGACGTTGGAAAAATATGCCTGTGCTATGAACACGCAACACAAGATAGACTTGACCACGGGAACATACTCGCACCTTTGGAATTGTATTATCAAGACGACAATTTTTATCTAATACTGCCGAAAGTGGGAAAAAGCGACCTTAATCCTGATAATAGAGCAATCAGGCTGCTGCCTGATAGTGTCAAATTAACATTGCTGGCACAGATAGCTAATGCACTGGCGTATTGCCACAAAAATGAGGTTGTACACCTTGATGTCAAAGGAAAAAACATAAGAGTGGAAAACAAAAAAGCAATACTGATAGATTTCGGAGCTGCAAGAAGACTTGGTGAAACTCACGAACTAATGGACGGACTTCACGTGTCAACTCCTGATATAGTTGCTCCAGAGCATTTCTTTAGCCATACAATCACTCCCAGCGCGGACGTATTTTCATTATCCTGCCTGGCTTACAAATTAATGACTGGAAAAGAGCCATTCATGTACGATGATAATCTTGAGGTGCTCATATATAGAAAACCATCGCACAACAAAGAGGCAGTGGAAAAATACAAAGCAGGAGAATCAATTAGGAGGGGCATGTCAATAAACCGCAGAGAAAGGCCTGGCATGAAAGAATTCGAAGAAATGCTCAAGGAAGAAGCAGCCAGATGGAATCCCCTACCCAGTGAACAGCCTTCAGAACCTTCCCCTGTTTTAGTGCAATAATTTCTTCGCCTGAATAAAGTGCTTTTGCAATGCATAATGGTTTCTTGTGTGTTTGGTCTACGACAGCTGCAAACTCGTCTTTCTTGATGGTGTGGTCGAGTTCTACTATGCCTGGCCGCATTATATCTGCTCCTGATGAGACAAACTTTACTGCGCCCATGTCAACAACAACTTGCTTAAGGAATTGTCTTTGTAAAAGAAGTTTTAAAGTTGGAACTAATTTGCCTTCAAGGTAAAAGAAGCAGATAAGGTCATCTTTCATGATGTATAATTGTTGGTTGATGTCTGCGATTGCGATTCTGTCTTTTTTTCCGAAGAAGTCAGGAACGCCGAACTGCAGAAATATTTCCTGGTCTAGTTTTTCAATGTCTGACTTACTCAGCTGCTTCTTCAATCAGCACCTCTATTGGACTGCCTGTTTGCAATGCCCTGACCAGCTCTCTGTTGAGATGTTTTGCTGCTTTGTCTGCTCTTACTGCGAAAGTTCTTGGTGACTCATACTCGCCAAGCCTTATGACAAGTTCTTTTTCGTCATCAAAATAGGGATTGGTTTTTGCAAGTATGACTTCCTGCAAACCTCCAAGTCTGATGGTTATCTTGGCGTGCTTGTGTTTTTTGGCAAATTCTCTTAGTTTATCAGTTTCAAAATCAGCATTTACTCCTATGATGCAGTCTCCTTCTGGAGAGACATAGTCTTCTTTAGTGAATTCTAATGTGTTCTTGTGTGTTGCTTTAATGTTGGGGTGCCCCCATGCTCTGAACATCATAAAACTATCAAGACTCGACAGTTTTAAAAAACTTTGCCACTATCGGCGGGATATGATTGAGGCATTGGAGGCAGGAAAACTGCCGGCAGAAGACAAATGGAAGGAGCATATTGAAGAGCTCTGCAAAAAGACAAAGCCAAGCACAAAAGAAGAAGTAAAACAAGCATTAATTTCTGCTGTTGAGAGAAGGATTCCGGAAGAGAAGTTTGGTTTGTTTTTGAGCGGCGGTGTTGACAGCAGTCTGATTGCACTGATACTAAAGAAATTCACTGACAACTTTGTCTGCTACAGTGTTGGCATTAAGGGGTGTCATGATTTGGGGGCAGCAGAGTATGCCGCAAAAAAATTGAAGCTTAATTGGGTTCATAATGAGCTTTCTGTTGATGATACTGAAAAAGTATTGAAAAAGACTGCAAAATTATTAGAGACGCCTGACGTTATCAAAGTGGGTGTTGGAAGCGTGTTTGTTGCAGCCAAAGAACTTGCAGATGTCAATATCTTTTTCAGCGGTCTTGGCAGTGAGGAAATCTTTGCAGGCTACCAGCGTCACGAGAAAGCAGACGCAAATGAAGAGTGCTGGAAAGGTTTGAAGTTGATGTGGCAGAGGGACTTAACAAGGGATGCAGTGATTGGGGAAAAGTTGGGAATCAGCTTTAGACTGCCGTTTCTTGATGATGAACTCATACTTGCAGCAATGGGTATTCCTTCTGAGAAGAAGATAAGTGCTGAGCACAAGAAAATTATCCTGCGTGAAATAGCAGAAGAGTTAGGACTGCCGAAAGAGATTGCCTGGCGCCAGAAGAAGGCAGCGCAGTACGGTTCTGGTTTTGATAAGGTGATGGAAAAGCTTGCAAAAAAGGCAGGTATGAGAAAGAGTGAGTACGTCCTTCACCTTATGTGAATTTCTACTATATCTCCATCTTCCAGATGCTTCTCGACTGTTTTGAATTGTTGTCCTGGGAACTTTGCGCTTTTTCCCCAGATTCTGGCAAATCTGAACTTTTTGACAAAATATCGGTGTATTCTTTCGCAGACAGTTTTTAGCGTGCAGGGCCGTGTTAATATCATTGGTTCTTCAAGGTCTGGTTTTTGGTTTACTTCTTTCAAAAACACTCTTACAAAATTTAGTGAGTTGAAGATGCGTTCTTTAAGCTCGTCAAGGCCGATATTATTCTCAGCGCTGACGAAAATAGCTTTGGGCATTTGTTCTTTTAGCTGTTGAAGTTCTTTTGCATTCAGCAGGTCTGTTTTGGAAACGCAGACGAGTGAGCGGACATATTTTCTGTTGCCTTCTATTGCATCGATGAACTGGTCAATATCAACATCATCCCTGAGCACTACGTCTGCATTCACCATTTTGAACTCTTTGAGGATTGCTGACAGGGTGTCAAAGCTTACTTTTGTCAGTTTTACGGTTGAATTCATGCTCAGCCCGCCTCTTGTCTTTCTTACTATTTTTACCTCGGGCTTTCTTTGGTCGATGCGGATTCCTACGTCATGGACTTCTTTTAGCAGGGTAGAATAATGTTCTGGGTGCACTGCGTCTATGATGAACAGGACCATGTTTGCATTGCGCGCCATTGCAAGGACTTCTTTTCCTCTTCCTTTGCCAAAAGCAGCGCCGGAAATAACGCCTGGAACGTCAAGTATCTGGATTTTTGCATTCTTGTAATTGAGTGTTCCTGGAATGCAGTCCAGGGTTGTGAAGTCGTATGCTGCGACCTTTGATCTTGTTCCGGTGATGGCGTTCAAAAGAGTGGATTTTCCAACTGATGGTAAACCGACAAGGATGACTGTTGCGTCTCCTGTTCTTTTGACGAAAAAACCCTCGCCTCCTCCTTTGCCTGCGATTTTTTTCTCAATCTTCTCTCGCAGTTTTGCAATCTGGCTTTTCATCAGGCCAAACCAGTGTTCTGTGGCCTTGTTGTACTTGGTCTTGGTCATGGCCGCTTCCATTTCCCTGATTTTTTCGTGTAGGTCCATTTTCTTCTTTCAATTGTCGACCCTGTTGTCATATAAAAAGCTTTATAATGGCGTGTTCAGAAACGAGGGTCATGGCATTTTATTTGACGGTAGAGCACTTCCTGACTAAAATTGAGATTGCGCTGATTGTCTTCTTTGTAGGTTTCATTATGGCAAAGCTGGCTGCCAGGATTTTGAGAAAGCTTTTGGCAGAGGCGGAATTGAATAGGATTCTCGAATCAGCTGGTTTTAAGCCGATTAGCAATTCAATTGCCGCGTTAGTGCAGTATGTCATTTACACTGCCACGTTATTCATTATTTTGCAGCAGTTTGGGTTGACGAAAATAGTCCTGATTATTGTTGTAATTCTTGCGTTTCTCGTTTTTGTTTTTTCATGGCAATGTTAAAGGTCAGCTGAAGCGTGTTGGTGTTGTTGCAAGCATAATCAAGGACAAGGAAGAATATCACGTGCCTCATTTGTATGCTTCGAAGTTCTCAAACAATTTCTAGAAGGCTTACAATGTTGAATAGTTGGGTTCTTGTATAGGACTGTACGTTTATGTCTTCGCTGAGTTCTTCCAGTTCGTGCATTGCCCTGCTTTTTTTGAGTGAAACTTCGCCGTTTTCGTTAAGGATTTTGAGTGTTGAAGCAACCTTTGTTTTGACGTTTTTCGGGGTTGTTGTGTCCTGTTCAAGTTCGTGCAGGGCAAAAATGGCTTGTTGTAGTGTGTCCATGCTGTTCACTCTTTGACGCTTGCAAGGACTTCTTCCTGCAGCTTGTTGGCTTTTTCTCTTATTTGTTTTTCTTGTTTTTCGATGGTTTGAAGCCTTAGATTTAGAATTTCTGTTTTGCCGTCCAGTTCTTTCTGCAGGGTTGCTTTGTCAGTTCCTATCATTATTCCGCCTACGATTTTGTAAGCAGCTGGAGCGGTTGTGATTTCTTTTAGTGCGCTTTCGATTTCGAATAATTGTGCTTGGAACTGCTGTTTCTGCATGTTTAATGATTGTAAGTTCTGTTCTAGCATCTGCAGGCGCTGAACGCTTTCCTGCGCTTCTTTTGGCAAACTCATACTGCTTTGACCTTTGTTGCGACTGAGCGTGACTTGTACAATATTTTGCTTCCGCAGTATGGGCAGCGAACGCGTTTTCCCATCATCTCTTCAGAGATTTTTTTTCCGCATAAAAAACAAGTGTATTTGACCATTTTTTATTGTTCTTCTTCAGCTGTTTTGTTTGATTGTAATTCCGGTGATTCTGCAATCATTTGTGCTGCTTGTTCTGCAAGGCTTAATTTTGTGCCTACCGTGTATGCTCTCGCAGTGAACTTGGCTTTGCACTTTTCACAGTGCCAGATTCCAAATGAAATCTGGGATACTTTTGGCTTGGAGCAGTATGGGCATTTGTGCCTTTTTTTCTGTTCTACTTCAACCTTTGCCAGTTTGAGCTTTAGAGGGCGTCCATATCTTGTTCCGAATCGCTTTATAGACCCCAATCCCGCTTGCGCTTTTACCATGACGATGCAAAAACGTGAATCATTTAAAAAGGTTTCTGAAGGACTGCTTCGTAGTCTTCTTACGTCGCTCGGCCTCGGCTTGCTGAGGTGACTCATCGGAAATTCGCATAACAATACCATTTGTGCGAATTTCCGAGTGTGCTCGGAAATCTTTGATTTCCGACATTTTCTCCGCTGCCCAAGAAAACCGAGGGTTTTCTGGGCCCAGCCGAATTTGTTCGGCTTGGGCGCAGGCAAGGGGAGGAAAAAGTCAGTCGTAGACCAGAGCGGCGCTTCAGATTGTAATGGTCGCAAAGCTTTAAATAGCATCGTAAACGCGTGTTAAAGATATGTCTGTCTCAGAAAACGAGAGATTTCACCTGAAGAAGTTTGTGAAGGAGCTTGATTCGTATAGCGCGCGCCATACTGAATTTGTGACTGTTTATGTGTCTTCAGGTTATGATTTGAACAAGATTATCCAGCACTTGCAGCAGGAGCAGGGTACTGCAACAAACATTAAGAGCGCGCAAACGAGAAAGAACGTTATTGATGCTTTGGAAAGGATGATAGTTCACCTTAAACTTTTCAAGGGGACTCCGAAGAATGGTTTGGCTGTGTTCTCTGGAAATGTTGCTGCGAGGGAAGGTCAGTCAGATGTGAAGGTTTGGAGCATAGAGCCTCCGATTCCTATCAAGACGCGTATTTACAGGTGTGATAAGAATTTCCAGCTTGATATTTTGAGGGACATGCTTGAGTCTAAAGAGGCGTATGGTATGGTTGTGCTGGATTCGAGAGATGCAACGATTGCTATTTTGAAGGGGAAAACGATTATTCCTTTGATTTCAACTCACTCGCACATTCCTGGCAAAATGAAGGCAGGTGGTCAGTCCAGCGTGAGATTTGCGAGAAACCGGGAGATAGCTGTTAATGGGCACTTCAAGAAAGTTGCAGATATTATGAAAGACCAGTTCCTTGGAATGGAAGGGTTGAAAGGGATATTGGTTGGTGGTCCTGGTCCTACAAAATATGATTTTGTGGAAAGCGGGAACATAAATGAGGAACTCAAAAGGAAGATTATCGGGATTAAGGATTTGGGCTATACTGAGGCATTTGGTTTGGAGGAATTATTGGATAAGTGTCAGGATGTTCTTGCTCAGGAAGAGGTTATTGAGGAAAAGAAGCTTGTTGGCAGATTTTTGGAAACTCTGGCAACAAAGCCTGAGCTGGTGACGTATGGTGAATTAAATACTCTTAAGGCTTTGGAAATGGGTGCTGTTAACCTTTTGCTTTTGTCTGAAGCGCTTGATGAGCAGAAGATTGAGCAGTTTGAAATTACTGCAAAAGCATTCTCTACAGATGTTAAAATCATTTCAACAGAAACAAGGGAGGGCGTACAGTTGAGGGATATTGGAAAGGTTGGTGCGCTTCTCAGATATCCGATAGCATGAACCTGTTAGAACAAGCATACCAGGAGTTATATCCTGAACGAAAGGAGAATAGGGAACTTATTCTGAGCTATAGCGGAAGATTTCGGGGTTATAATGCTAACATTCGGATGAACTGGGGCACAATAACCATTAATGCGAGCAGGAAATGGCGTGGAGTGAGTCCTGATATCCAGAAGGGGCTTTATCAGGAGCTTCTTGTCAGGTTGTTGAAAGTTAGGAAGCACTCGATTAATATTGATTTGTATCATAATTTTATCAAAAGCCTGTCAAACGTCGCTCCTAAAACTCAGACTCATCCGATTCTTGAGCTGAGTTTTGAGCGTGTTAACAGGCAGTTCTTTAATGGGATGTTGGAACAGCCGAACTTGCGCATAGGAGCTGGCGTTAACAGGCTGGGCACTTATGAATATGCGACTGACACGGTTATGCTTAGCAGGATTCTGTTTGAAAATACTGAGCTGATGGATTATGTGATGTATCATGAACTGCTGCACAAAAAGCACCAGTACATCGCAAAACCAGGAAGGCAGTTGCATCATGGGAAAAGTTTTAAGGAAGCGGAAAGAAGGTTTCCTGATTCTGAACGGCTTGAATTGGAATTAAACAAGCTTGTAAGAAAGCACAAAAGAACCAGCTGGTTTTGGTAACTCAAAAGAGGGGAACGTTCCGTACTTCAATGCTAGGATAAGACCTCTTTTGAGTTAAAAAATTCGTGATAAACTCCAAATAGCGAATTTTTTCTAACTCTAGAGTGATAAAAACGACAACTATATAAATGGGTCTTGCGGCTTCTTGTTTATGGTCAGAATATTTGCTGCAGGAGACTTTCATGGCGACAGGCAGGCTGCTAAGCGTCTTGCTGAACGAGCAGTTAGTGAAAATGCAGACATTATTGTTCTGAATGGCGACATTGTGGAGGAAGACAACCCGAATGGCGTTGTTTATTATTTTGCAAAGACCGGAAAGCCTGTGCTTTTGGTGCCCGGCAATCATGACTGGTTTGCAACTGATTTTTTGGCAGCAAAATATGACCTGCAGAATCTGCATAATAAGTCTGTGAATTTTGGCAACATTGCGATTGTCGGCTCTGGTTCTAATATGGCTATGATGTCGGAAAAAGACATTTATGATGGCATCAGGCGTTTGAAAAGTTCTCAAAAAACGTTGCTTGTTTCCCATGTTCATCCTTCAGGCACTTTGATGGAGACTTTCTCCCAATTTGTTAAGGGAAGTATTGGTCTGAGAAAGGCTATTGAGGCGACAAAGCCTGCTGTTGTTATTTGCGGTCATGTTCA
>JAPLZR010000040.1 GCA_026394935.1 Candidatus Woesearchaeota archaeon | reverse complement strand
TTCATCGAGCCATTTGATGCTTTCTATGACGCCTTTTGTTGCTTCTCGCGCTCTTTTTTTTGCTTTTGCTGCCGGCATTCCTGATTTCATGAAGTCTTCGTAGTCAATTTTTGTTGCTATGCCTGGCGTGTCTACCAGGTTGAAGATTAGTTCTCTTCCGTCTTTTGCTTTGATTGTGACTTTTTCTTGGACGTTTACTTCTCTTGTTTCGTGCGGTATCGGGCTTGCTTTTCCCATTTCTTTGCCAAGCCAGTCTATGCAGATTTTGTTTGCCAGCGTTGTTTTTCCTGAGTTTGGTGGTCCGTACAGTCCGAGTTTGAAGTTTTGTCTAGGTCCCCAATCGAAGAAGCTTTTCAGGAATTGTTTTATTTTGTTTAGCATGAACCCGCCCTCTTTTACAAATTTAATTCAAAGTCCTCTATATATAATTTTCGTTACCGAAGAAATAAAAGAGAAAAAGATAAAATAAAAAAAATTTATCTTCCTCCTCGTGCCATCTTTGCGCGGGAGACGTCGCCTGCCTTGTCTACGAAGTACAGGTATCCTTTTGCCTTTTTGACGCCGACTTTGGCTACTTTTTCTACTTTGCCTGCTTTTCCTTTTCTTCCGCGGGCCATCTTGGCTCTGGAAATGTCGCCTGCTTTGTCGACAAAGTATAGATATCCGTCTGCTTTCTTTACCCCGGCTTTTGCTACTTTTTCTGCCATTTTTTATTCCTCCGTCTTTTTTATAACGCAGATTCACTCAGATGAATCTGCGGGATAAAAGAATTGCATTGGCAATTCTTTTATAAGAAAGGCGTAACCTTCCCCCGTCGATACTTTTGTTCTCGACATCTTTTCAGAAATCGCAGTTGTTTATAAAGTTTTCTTTTTTCTCGTCGGTAACAACTGTTTTTTCGTGTGTTCTCGTCGGCAGGCCTCTGCATCAGTGTCTCTGATGAACCATTCAGGCTTGAGGAGCTTTCTTAGTTTTGCTGCTTCTTCCATGCCTTCTTTGTATGTTTTCACTATTTCTTCTTTGCTCGGCACTGGAATTTTCTCTATTTCTTTTGCTTTCACCATTGCTTTACGGACTTCTTTTTTCATTGTAACATTCTCTATGGCTTAAATGAAGTCAGCTGAAACTCGTTTCAGCGCAACTTCTTTTTTCATGAAAGTTATTAGTTTGTTCTTCGTTATAAATCTAACGATTATTTTCCAGACGCATAAAGCATATATAGAGCACAAAAACAGTTTTTCTTGTGACTAAGGGCTTGATTATCGGCGGCGAGTTTGGGAATATTCTTGTTAGGCAGAAGAGCGGGCTTTCTTTGGAGCTTGGCGAGCTGTTGATGGCTGATACTTCTGATGGTCAGATGTTGTTGCAGGTTTTTGATTTGTTGTATGGTTCTCAGTTGTCTCCTCAGCATTTGGAGCTTATTTCTGGTTTGAAGCTTGAGGAGGATGAGAAGTTGGAGTTGATGGATGCTAAACTGCGTAATTATGTTCTTGCTCGTTTGAAGAATTTGGCTTTTATTGCGAAGCAGTGTGCACGTTCTGCGAAGACTTTGCCGACGTTTTTTACCAAGGTAAGGGAGATTTGTGCTTCTGATGTTTCTTTTTTGACTGCTCCTTTGAATCCTTTGTTTTTGGGAAAGCTTAGGAGTGGTTCTAAGGTGTTGGAGGTTCCTGTTTCTGTTGATGGCCGTCTTGCTTTGAGCCATCATGTTTTGATTGCCGGCACTACTGGTCGTGGAAAGAGTGTTTTGATGACTAATTTGTTGTCTGATGTTCTTGATAAGGATTTTTCTGCTATGCTTGTTCTTGATCCTCATAATGAGTATTTTGAGAGGTTGCAGTCTGACAGGATTGTGTATTTTACTGCTCACGAGCCTCCTCCTGGCGGTCGTACTTTGAAGATTAATCTTAGTCAGCTGTTGCCTCGTCATTTTGATGGTGTTGTTGATTGGAGTGATGCTCAGAGGCAGGCTTTGATTGCTTATTATCACGCGTATAAGGATGCGTGGATTGGTGCTATTTTGTTGGAGCATCCGATTAAGCAGGATTTTCACGAGGGTACTTTGGCTGTTGTTAAAAGGACGTTGATGCAGTTGTTGCGTTTGGATGTTGATGGCAATGATGTTCTTTGTAATGGCGTTTTTGATACTCATGCTGGTCAGACTACTGTTCCTGATATCGTGAATTCTTTGGAGTCCGGCAGTACTGTTATTATTGATACGAGTTCTTTTAATGGCAATGTTGAGATTTTGATTGGCAGCGTTATTGCTAATATGGTTTTGGAGCGTCATAAGACTTATTCTTTGCAGGAGATGAAGAGCAGGCCTGTTGTTAGTGTTGTTTTGGAGGAAGCTCCCAGAGTTCTTGGTAAGGAGGTTCTTGAAAGGGGTCCTAATGTTTTTTCTACGATTGCAAGAGAAGGTCGTAAGTTTAATGTTGGCTTGATTGCTATTACTCAGTTGCCTTCTTTGATTCCGCGAGAGATTCTTGCTAACATTAATACAAAGATTATTCTTGGTATTGAGCTTAAGCCTGAGAGGCAGGCTATTATTGAGAGTGCTGCGCAGGATTTGTCTTCTGATGAGCGTATGATTGCCTCCCTTGACAAAGGCGAGGCGATTGTTACGAGTAATTTCTTGCCTTTTGCAATGCCGATTAAGATTTTGCACGAGGAAAAGAAGGTTGTTAAGATTAAGCAGAGTTTTGGAGGGCTTAAGCTGTCATGAAATTCGCACATTTGGCTGATTGTCATTTGGGCAGCTGGCGTGAGCCTAAGTTGAGGATGGCGAATACTGAGGCTTTTGTTTCCGTTATCGAAAGGTGTTTGTCCGAGCAGGTTAATTTTGTCTTGTTATCCGGTGATTTGTTTAATACTGCTGTTCCTGGTATTGACAGTTTGCGTGTGGCTGTTGAGCAGTTTAAGCGTTTGCACGATGCTGATATTCCGCTTTACTTTATTGCTGGCAGTCATGATTTCAGTCCTTCTGGTAAAACAATGCTTGATATTTTGGAGCACGCTGGTCTTGGTGTTAATGTTGCAAAAGGCGAGGAACTGCCTGACAACCGGATTAAGCTTCATTTCACTCTTGACAAGTCTGGTGCTAAGATTGTTGGTTTGATTGGGAAGAAGGCTGGTTTGGAGTCGAGTTACTACAAGCTTCTTTCTCGTGATAATTTGGAGAGTGAGTCTGGTTTCAAGATTTTTTTGTTTCACAGTGCTTTGGCTGAATTGAAGCCTAAGGATTTGTCTGAGATGGATGCTTTGGCTGTTAGTTTGTTGCCTGCTGGTTTTGATTATTATGCTGGCGGTCACGTTCATGTTGTTGACAATGCAGCTATTGGCAAGTACAAGAACATCGTTTTTCCTGGTCCTGTTTTTCCTAACAGTTTTTCTGAGTTGGAGAAGTTGAAGCAGGGTAGTTTTGTTTTGTATAATGATGGAAACATTCAGCACATTCCTTTGCAAATTCACCCTGTTGTTTGTATTTCCGTTAATGCGGAGAATAAGAGTTTGTCCGAGGTTGAAACGGAAATTCGCAGGTTGCCGAACGTGAATAATGCTATTGTCACAATTCGCGTATCCGGCACTTTGAAGACTGGTCGTCCTGCTGATTTGCGCTGGAATGACGTTTTCCATGATGTTTTTGCTAAGGGTGCGTTTGTTGTTTTGAAGAACACGAATGCTTTTTCCAGCAAGGAGTTGGAGGTCATTATGGTCAAGGAAGCGAATGTTGAGGAGGTTGAGGATTCTTTGTTGCAGCAGCATTCTGCCCAGTTCAAGGAGTTTGATGTTGAGCTTGCCAAGAAGTTGATGCTTGTTTTGTCTGCTGAGAAAGCTGAGGGAGAACGGGTTGCTGATTTTGAGTCAAGGGTGCATTCTGAGCTGGACGGGTTGTTGCAGTATCTAAACTAATTCACATTCTTAGTGTTTCTAAAATCTCTATAGCCGCGTCTAAGTCATTTTCGCATTCTACTTCACTTTTCCTAAGTTGTCCTTTCTGTACATCTAATAATTCAGGAAATATTATCCCCGTCATATCTGTCTGAGCCCAAGAATTGAGTCGTCCGGCTATATTCTTTAAACCCCAAAAAGGACCTGCAAGTCTCTTACTTAGATCACTTCTATCAGAAAAAATCTGTTTTACGAAATCATATACATAATTAAAGTTTTCCTTAATTTTGATACATCTAAAATTCTGAACTTCCGTTTCATCTATTTTATCTTTGATAGTCTCTGGAGATATTTCAAGGTCGAACTCCCGTTTTAAGAAGATTTTTGTTTCTCTTAGTATGTCTATCATTTGTTCTACTAACCTATTCCATGGCGCTGAAAGTGGATTGCCTGTCATATTATCACCCTAGAGGTATCATAAAAATAAGTCATATATATATATATATATATATCTCAAAAAAATTACTTCAGTAATCCTTTCAGTAATTCTTTCACCACATTCGGCGCCGCAGTCCCTTTCGTTGCTTTCATTACGTGTCCTATGATGAACATCAATGCTTTTTCTTCGCCTTTCTTGTAATCCTCAACTGCCTTCGGATTTTCTGCGATTGCTTTTTCGCAGGCTTTTTTCAGGATGTCTTCTCCTGCTACCATTTCGAGTTTTTGTTCTTTTACGTACGCAATAGGGCTGAACTTTTTCTCTGCGAGTTGTTCTATTATTCTTTGTCCTATTCTGTCTGTTATTTTCTTCTCAACAAGTAGTTTGAATAGTTCTGTTAGTCCTTCTTTGTTGAATTCTGTTTCGCGCAGTTCTTTTTTCTTGTCGTTCAGTAATCTGAGGACTTCTCTTCTTGTCCATCTTGCTGTTAGTATCGGGTCTATTTTTCTTGCAATCTCTTCAAACAGTACTGCAACGTCCAAATCAGTTGCAATTATGCGTGCGTCGTCTTCGTCTATTTTCCATTCTTTCATCCAGCGCAGTGCTCGTTGTTCTGCGAGTTCTGGTATTGTTTGTTGGACTTTTCTTATCCATTCTTGTGAGATTTCAAAGATTGGCAGGTCTGTTTCTACAATGTATCCGTAGTCTTCCTCTTCTTCTTTTGTTCGCATTGAGATTGTGATTCCTTTGTCCGCGTCCCATCCTCTTGTTTCTTTTTTGACTTCTTGCTGTTTTTGTCTTTGTAGTTCGTAGTTTAGTGCTCGTTCTATTTCTTTGAATCCTGTTATGTTTTTGACTTCTACGCGGGTGTAATTTTTTTCTTTGATTGAGATGTTTGCGTCTGCTTTGATTATGCAGGTGTCTTGGTCAAAGATTCCTAAGTAAGTTAGTATTTGCATTAGTTTTTTCATGAATTCTCTTGCTTCTGCTGGAGAAGTCAAATCTGGTGCAGTTACTATTTCGCACAGTGGTATGCCTGATCTGTTGTAATCTACCAAGCAACTGCCTGCTTCGTGTATTAGTGCTCCGGGGTCTTCTTCTATGTGGACTCTTTCTATTCTTACTACTTTTTTGTCTTCGAGTATTATTTGTCCGTTGCTTCCTAATGGCACTTCGTATTGTGTTATTTGGTAGTTCTTAACTAAATCAGGATAGAAGTATGTTTTTCTTGCAAACATTACTGTTGGTGATATTTTGCATCCTAAGGATAGTGCGAGTTTAGTACCATACTCAAGCGCCTTCTCATTCAAGACTGGTTTGCTTCCTGGGTGTCCTAAGCACGTTGGGCATATGGAAGTATTCGGCTCAACTGCTTCTGTTGGGCAGCTGCAGAATAGTTTGGTGTTTGTTTTAAGTTGAACGTGTATTTCTAGTCCGATTACAATATCACTGGTGTGCATATGCTTTTGCCACCTGTATTATTTTTTCTTCTTTGAAGTGCGGTCCTGTTATCATCATGCCTATTGGCAGTCCGTTTGCTTCTCCGCAGGGTACTGTGATGTGCGGCAGTCCTGCGAGGTTTGGCGGTACTGTCAGAAGGTCTATCATGAAGTTTTGCAGCGGAGTTAGCTTTTTGATTTCCTCAAATGTTGGTGCTGTGATTGCTACTGTTGGCGTGATTATTACGTCTACTTGTTCGAATGCTTTTTTGTATTCTTGTATGATTTTTGTTCTGACTTTTGCTGCTTTGTTGTAGAACGCTTCTCGATATCCTGCCATGCGGACGAATGTTCCTAATAATATTCTTCTTTTTGCTTCTTCTCCGAAGTAATTGTTTCGTACTCTTGAGAAGTATTCGTTGTATGTTCCTGTTAGTTGTTCGCTTGCTCCGTATCTCATTCCGCAGTATTTTGCGAGGTTTGTGCTTGCTTCTGCTGGTGCGAGTGTGAAGTATGTTGGTATGCCGTAATTCATTGATATTGGGAAACTTAATTCTAGTTTTCTTGCTCCTTTTTGTTCTAGTTTGTAGACTGCTTCGAGTACTGTTTTGCGTACGTTGTTGTCTATGCCTTCAGCGTATGCTTCTTTGACTATTCCTATTCTTATTCCGCTGATTGCGCCTGGCGTGTCTGCTAGTGATGGTACTGGCACGTCTGCTGTTGTGCTGTCTTTTTCGTCTTTGCCTGAGATGACTTCGAGCAGTAATGCTGCATCTTCAACATCCACTCCCATTGTTCCTATTTTGTCCAAAGAATTTCCGTAATCTAGTAGTCCGTATCTGGATACGCGTCCGTATGTTGGGCATAGTCCTACTACTCCGCAGAAGCTTGCGGGATTAACGATGCTGCCGCCAGTGCTTTCTCCGAATGCTATGTGTGGGAATGTTGCTTTTCTTGTTAGTCCTGCTGCTCCTCCTGAGCTTCCTCCTGTTGCTCTTTTTTTGTCTACTGGGTTCAAAGGTTTTTGGTATCCTATTCCTACGTTTGTGCTGAATCCTCCGAATCCGAATTCGTCTATTGTTGTTTTTCCGAGGATTATTGCTCCTTCGTCAAGGCATTTTTGTATGACTGTTGCGTTGTAGAGTGGTTTGTATCCTTTGAGTATTGCGCTTGTTGCTGTTGTTTCTACTCCTTTTACGCATATGCTGTCTTTGACTGAAATCAGTACTCCGAAGAGTTTGCCTTTTGCTGTTCCGTTTTTTACTTGTTCTTGCAGTTCTTTTGCTCTTTCTATTACATCAGCGTATGCAGTCAAATAGTGGTATTCTTTGCTGATTTTTTCCGCTTCTTCGAGTGCTTTTTGTGCGTGCTCTACTAAGTCTATTTTTCCTGCGAGCGCCTCTTTTACAAATTTGTTTATCATAATATTTTTGGTCCTCTGAAGTATTTGTCTTTTCTGTGCGGTGTTAGTGAGAGTGCTTCTTCTCTGTCGAGGCATTTGCCTGGTTTGTCTTCTCGTGTTACATTTTTTACGGGTATTGGGTGGAAGCTTGGCTCTATGCCGTCTGTGTTGACTTCTGCTAGTTTTGCGAAGTTTCCGAGAATGTCCTGCATTTCTGCCGCGAATTTTTTGATTTCTTCTTCTTTTAGTTTGATTCTCGCGTTTGCCGCTACTCTTTTTACGATTTCTGGCGTGATGTTCATAGAATGTTCCTTTTTCTGCAGGATTAAAAAGTTTTGCTTATTTGCCTGTTATTTTCTTGGCTAATTCTGCCAATTTGCTGTCTTCCGCTCTTTTGTAATCATGTGAAGAAATGTAACCCTCATATCTTTCAAAATATTTGTCTACGTTTGAGCTGATTTTTTTCCATCCATCCATTTTTGTTCCGTGCATTGGAAATAGTTTTGCGTGGACGTGGTCTACTCCGAATCCTTCGAATATCATTCCTGTTCTTCCTACATCTGCTAGTTTTTCGTCAAGTAGTTTGGCTGTTTCTTTGCAGGCAAGCACTAATCCTGTTAATACTTCTTTTGGCAAATCGAATGCATAGCTTGGATAGTGTTCTTTTGTTATTACTACTGAAAATCCTTCTGTGTTTGGATGTATCGACAGAAATGCCAGGTATTTGTCGTTTTCCCATATTTTGTGGCAGGGTGCTTCGCCTTTTGCTATTTTGCAGAATACGCAGTCTTTCATTTGTCCTTGTTAAACACTTTCATTATGTCTGCTGGCACGAAGATTATTTTCTGGCTCGGGTCTGTGCTGATGTCCGCTATTGTTGACAGTGTTCTTAAATTGAATGCTGTTGGGTCTTTTCCCAGTATTTGCGCTGCTTTTGCCAGATTCTCTGCTGCTTTGATTTCTCCTTCTGATTTGATGATTGTTGCTCTTCTTTCTCTTTCTGCTTCTGCTTGTTTTGCCATTACTCTTTTCATTGTTTCTGGCAGTTCTATTTCCTGTACTTTTAGTGGGACGTTGTCTGCTGTCATTGCTTCCTGTGGTTCTACGTCTACTGTGCTGACTCTTAAATCAAGTCTTTGTGTTTTGTCGATTATTGGTATTACCCATTTTAGTCCTGGTTCGATTACGTCTTTGAATCTTCCTAGTCTGAAACGCACCAGTCTTTGGTATTCAAAAACAAGTCTTAGTCCCCATAGTATTATTATCAAAACTAATGCTGCTATTGCATATAGTAGTACTGCCATTTTTGTTCCCCCCTATTTCTTGACTATATCAAGTTTTAAGTGTAATTCTTTTAGGAATTCTGGTGTCCATTCTTGTGGGCTTCCGTCTAGCGGGTTCGTGCTTGCTTTGTCTCTTGGGAATGCTATTACTTCTCTGATGTCGTTTAGTCCGCACATTAGTGCTACGAATCTGTCGAATCCTATTGCTATTCCGCCGTGTGGTGGTACTCCGTATTTGAAGGCTCTGAACATGAAGTCGAATCTTTTTTCTGCTTCTTCATATTCTAGTCCTATTACGTGCAGTACTCTTGCTTGGGTGTCTTTTCTGTTGATTCGTATGCTTCCTCCGCCCAGCTCTACTCCGTTCAGTACGCAGTCGTATGCTTTCGCTCTGACTTCTCCTGGTGCTGTTTCGAGTTTGTCCATGTCTTCTTCTTTTGGGTGTGTGAATATGTGGTGTTTTGCCTGCCAGTTGTTGATTTCTTCGTTCCATTCGTACATTGGGAAGTCTATTATCCAGCAGAATTTGTATTCTTCTTTTATCAAGCCTAATTTTTTGCCTACTGCCAGTCTGACTTGTCCGAGTGCTGTTGCTGCTTTTTCCCATTCGTCTGCTGCGAATAATAGCAGGTCTCCTTCTTGTGCGTTTGTTTGTGTGATTAGTTGTGCTTGTATGTTTGCTTGGAAGTATTTGACTATGCTTCCTTCAAGGACGTTTTTGCCGATTGTTTTCATCCAGGCAAGTCCTGGTAGTTTGTACAGTTTGGCAATCTCGATTAGTTCTTCTATTTCTGTTCTTGTGAACTTGCCCGCTCCTTTTGCATTC
>JAPLZR010000015.1 GCA_026394935.1 Candidatus Woesearchaeota archaeon | reverse complement strand
GTCTATATATTTTATATAAATTCAGAAAGGTTTAAATACTTCCCTGTCATTAAATACTATTATTCTTAAGGTTGAGGCGTTATGGAAACAAAAATGTTCAAAACCGTGCAGGACCCGTGCTTTGGGAAAAAGTACGAAACGCATGAACAGTGTCCGAACTGCTGGATAAGAAAATCCTGTCTCGTCTGCTTCAGGAACCAGAAATAATTACGCGAAGGGTGGACGTGTACTTGCCAGGAACAGCATTCGCAGGAATTCTCAAACCAACCTTTGACTTGTGCTCTGAATTTGGTTGAATAGTAAACTCTGAAGGACCATCCAGCGATATCGCGCTCTTCGAAATCGTGAAATTCTTGCAAGCAAAATCGTTAAAGAGCAACTTGATGATGACATCTGATGCACCGTTGTTCCTGATTGACAAGACACCTTCCGGAGCAAGATTAAGAGACTTAGAGATTTCAATAACCGGAGCGGTAATCACAACATCAGCAGTCACAGGCACAGGAATGCCAGGCTGAAAATCAGCAATGGATCCGGTAAAGTCTTTGCTGTTATCATTTGTGTCCAGGATTCTCAACAAAGACCTGCCAGAAGCAACCAAAACAGCAGGAGAACCATCATACAGGCTTCCTTCAATACCTTCAACATCACCCCAGCCAACAGCATCAATTAATGTGCCATTAGCTAACAAAGCAACACCGCTGTCGCTGTTTCCAAGAGTAATCTTTTCCTCATAATCAGCAGAACGCCAGCTCTTGTCATCCTTGTTAGCATCCCAGCCCTCATCCGCGATCAGATATGTTGAGCCTGGCTGCAGGATGGCACCATTGGGAATTGTGGCATCAGCATCAGAGCTTTCAGTAGCAATAACCCAGCCGGAAATGTCAACAGCTAACGAACCAGTATTCTTCAGCTCAACAGCCTCGCCACCGCTCTCAGTAGCAATAGGGTCGTATAATACTTGGTTGATAACGATAGATGCGCTGGCTAACGGAATTAACAGCAAAAACAACATTAAATATTTCATATATGTCACCTCATTACATATACTACGCAGAACTAGTTAAAGGGTTTATCGACGAAAAAGCTGAAAGGTTTACGAGCAAAGTTGAAAGAAATAAGGAAAAATAAAAGAAAAAATGAAATTATTGCGGCTTTTTCCGGACAATCATAACTACCAATGCAACAATTGCAACGGCAATCAAAACACTCAACACTGCGAGCAAAGCAACATAAGCCTTGCTGCTGGTGAATGAAGTTGTGGTAGTCTTCTTCGGAGCAGCCTGAGACTGGCCCTGTGAAGGCGTTATAGTCTGCTGAGGCACAACAACAGTTGTCTTATTCTCCTTTGCAGGCTCAACAACTTCAGTCTCCTCGCAACCCAAAATTGTCAAATCAGCACTGCCGCTGTTGCTGATGGCAAGACTGTCAAAGTAAGTCTTTACATCAACACGCATAACGCCTACCTTGGCAGACTTTGGAACAGGAACGTCAAATGAAACAGACGTGCTGTCATCCTTATCAAGCTGAATGTTGTCAATCTTCTTGATGAACTTCAAGTCAGGAACAGAGATTTCAACAGCAGCTATATCCTCATCACGCTTGCCCTGATTAAGGATGTTCACGCTGACTTTAACATTTGAATCATCACAGTTCTCAACTACTGAAGGAGAAAGCTCAATGCGCCGTAACTGCACATCATGAGTCAAACGTTTCACTTCCATTTTAGCAGTTATAGCCTCACCATGCAATGCGCCGTTATCATCACGGCCAGAAACACGAATATCCAATGAAATCGTGCCGTCAGAAGCCTCTTCATCAATTTGAATGGTTGAAGTAACAGCATCATCATCATTACCGGCCAAATCATCAATACTGTCCGGGTCATCAATATCAAGATCGTTGCTGCTTGAATCAATGTTGACGTCAACAGAGCTGAATGAAATATCGCCAATCTTCAGGCTATTGCTGTCGCTGTCGTCAAAGTTGTTTTCAACCTGGACTTCCAAAGTGCACTCATAACCAGGCTTTAAGTTCTTGACACGGTCGCCATCTGTCAAACTCTGGCTTTTGTCATTGCAATCAATTCGCGCTTTCTTGATAGCGAGCTGGTTAACTGCCTGCATCATGACATCTGCAGATGCAGAATCAGAAGCACTTCCAATAGTGCCGCTTACAGTGATTATGCCTACCTTCAAAGCCTTAATTTTCAAATCAGTTGAATCGACGCCAGGGTGGTCAAGCGGAATTGTTCCATTAATAGTAACAGTTGCACTTGCGCCAGCAGCCAAGCTTGCAGGAACATTTGTGAATCCAAAAGCATACTTGCTGTTCTCAGCACCGCCGCCAGCAGAAATCGCAATATTGGATATTGCTGCGGAATTGTTGTTTGTTATGGTAAAGGTTGACTGAACCTTAATACGGTCCTGATTCTCGCCACCGAGACTAGGACTTGAAATCTGCATTGCGGATGCACCAAGTGCAAACAATGCAATCAACAAAACGAATAATGCAATTTTTTTCATGTTACTCCACCCCGAGTATATTAATAAGACAGAAAAAACAAGCTCTCTATTTAAACATTTCGCTTTTGTTAGTATTGGCGAGTAGTAAACTTACTTCTTTTTCTTTTGAACCTTTTCCGCTTCTTTTGCTATAAATTCAGTATCCTTAACAGCACAATGAATATCATCAACCTCGTGAACAGCTTCTTCTGTGTCTCCTTTCTCAAGCTTGTGAATTTTAATATCGTGTTTCAACAGCTCACCTGCGTTTTTCGCAGTTTCCTTATCCTGCTTGGCAGATTCAAGATGCTTTTCAATCTGCACGCGATGACCATGAGCCTCTGCAGAGAACTCTTCCCTTGCTTTTTCTGACTCTTTCTCGATATGCCCTGCAGTTTTTGACTGTTCAGACGCTTTTTCTTTCATATCAGACATCAATTCATTAATCGGCTTGCCATTAGTCTGCGCGCCTTCAACAATAATTTTAGCGCGCTCCATTGCCTCTTCCATATTCGCAACAAGATGCAACTCCTTCAAGGACTTCGCAATCTGATGCATCCGCTCCCTCGTTTTTTCGTCCATAATGAAAAAGTGAAAGAGAGAAGTATATTAAGATTGTGCTAAAAGAAAAAAAAACCGCCCGTGCTACCGGGCGGAAGTTCGAGGGAATCTGCCTCAAAAGAGGCAGCGCCGAACTACAGTTCGGCTGGTCTCTTTTTTTAAAAGAGGCAGCGCGGAATAAATTCCGCGGGTCTCTTTTTTTAAAAGAGGCCTTTAAAAAAGTCCAAAATCTTCTCAATAAGAGTGCGCTGTTCCTTCAATTCACGCTCAACAGCCTCAATACGCTCAGTAACACTAATGCACTTCTCACTGCAAGTATTGCTCATGCACTCATAATTATTCTGGCAGGATTCGCCAAGCTGTTTCTGAGGCTTAAAGAAACTGTCAAAATCGCAGTAGACGGGTTTGCCATTTTCATCAACAAGCCTGATTCCGAACTGCAGGCACATCCTATCGCGCTTGCAGCCAACACAAGACGTTTCAACAGGCAAAGGCTCAACAGCAGGCACAGGCACAACAGTAGACCCTGGAGAAGTCCAGCCAGCAAGAAGCAAACAACGGTCAGACCTTGCCTCATAATCCTTCATCACGTCCGCAGGAATAGGAACGTTATTCGAAGTGTATTTATCGACCAATTCCTGCTTAAGAACGTTCAACTGTTGCATACACTTCTTGTACTCTGTACTTTCCTCAGGAGCTGGCTGTCTGAGCGGTTCGCATTTGTTAAGAAGATTCTGCTTTGCACTGCCCTGCTGGTCTTCAGGCAAAGCGTAAATTCGCTGATAACCTTCTTTTATACAGCGGTCAAACCCGGTTTCAACTTTAACAGGAGGAACAGGCCTGCCAAACTTCTCGCCACAAGCACGCAAGCCCTCTATTCTGATGCGCTGAGCTTCAGGAATGTTCTGACTGAACTGATACTCGCGGGCTCTGTTTTCGTATTCGCTAACGCAAGAGTCATAAGTTTCAGGCACCTGCGGCAAAAGATTCTTGCAGCGCAAAAACGCGCTTTCATATTCAGCATACCTGCTCTGAGACGCAGGCTGGTCGGCATCCTCCAATTCCATAATTCTGTCTTTCATTATTTGCACTTTAGACATGCAAGTTTCGTAAGTTTCAGCGGGAGGCGTTTGTACCTTGGCTGGCTTTATGCAGAATTCTGCAGTATTACCTGAGATGCTTTTAACACTCAAATATGAAGAATCAGCCAATTGAGTTCTTGCGCCAACTCCCATAAGGTCTGTAACCTCGCCATTAACACTGAACTTGGCATTATTACCATCGACGTAAACCAAACCAACTTCATAGACAATCCCGCTCGCAACCTTGACAGTTTGTTTAAGAGAAACTTTGCTGCAAAGTTCATTCTTTGAAACAGCCGGCGGTTGTTCACGAGTTGAAACCCAACTTCTCACATTCTGCCTAATCTCGGCAGGCGTTGCACCCATAATAAGCAAAGCAATATTGCCGTTAGAGTGACGTATTAATTTCATGCCGCCCATCTGGCAATTCTCAGGATAGCCAACAAGCTGATTCATAATAGGATGATAACAAGGACTACCAATCAAAACACTGTTATATTTTGTAATATCATCAACTTCGCTTGCGAGCTTGGTATTCTGTATGGCAATAGAAGGACCAAACGCATTAGCAACATCTACTGCTGAAATAACGTCCTCTGCGGGCGCATTATCTCCAACAACAATTGCTATCCTTGCGACGCCAGCAAAAGGACCTGGAAAATCAATAGCACTCGCTGACATTGCCAAAACCAAACCCAAAATCAACAAATTCAATATTTTCATTTTATCCATCCTCCAAAATCTTGTTAATTTTTCAAAAGCAAGACAAATATAAATAATCTTGGCGGGAAGAAAAACCAAAAGAAGGATGATTCACTGCCCGTTTTTTCAGAAAAGCAAGAAAAAATGCCCAATCACTTGCCCAAAAACCAGTCAGAAAGCCGGACTTTCACAAGCTTTCCAAGCCTTTCAACAGCAACAATATTCTTTGCTTCAAGGTCAGTAAGACAACGCGCAAGAGAAGTCCTTGCCAAACCAGTGCTGTGCCTGATTCTTGATTGAGAACACTCATTCTTATTCTGCAACAAGAACTCAACAACAGAACGCTCCTTAGGCTTCAATGTTTTCAAAATATCAAGAATTCTCGCACTGTGAGACTCAGCTTTAACAACCTTCTCAAGACGCTTCTCTTTTTTCCAAAACTTATACGCAAGAATGATTAATACAAAAACAACAAACAACAAGACCGGCAGCAAATAATTATGCTGTTTAGGAAGATTAACAATCGTCTTATCCAGCTTAAGCTCAACATACACTGTCTGATTGGACTGAATATCAACAAGCTCAAAACCACCGCCATCACTGAAAGCAGCAAAAACACGGCAAGGACCAGAAGGAACATTACTCACAGAAAAAGTCCCGAACTTATCAGCTGTAAAAGAGCCCTCCATACAATCAAACTTTATCTCAGCAAAACCAACAAGATTATCCAAGCCATCAAGAACAACACCTTTCACAGTCGCGTTACCGGCACTAACCAAAGGAACCAGCAACAACAACAGCAAAATATATTTCATACAAAACAGGTTTTCTCAGAAGTTTATAAATCTTTATTCAATAGAGAAGTTTGAAAAACCATCAATAAAGTCAAATCCTAAAAAATGTCAATACATTTTTGGGAACTTGAAAATTTCAAAATTTTCAAGTCTTCTCTAAGAGGACTTTGACTAAAACATAGGTTATTCAAAGTCCTCAATAAAGCGTCGTAGTAAACTTATCACCATCAACGTGAAAAGGACGCTTGTCATCATGCTCAAGATAAGAAGAAAGAACTTTAGCAACAAACATGACATTATCACCAAACGCTTTTTCTTCTATCACTTCGCACTCCAGCCAGCCAAGCGCCTCTTTCAACTTGAAACAGTCCACCAATTTCTCACAAGGCATTTCGTGAACGCCAAGAGCATCACACTTCTCCAAAAACTCGCCTGAAATACCCATTGCGCGCTTGATAACATTAACCATAGAGAAAGGAATGAAATTCACAACAAAACAGCCGCTATTGCGAATAATAGAAACAGCCATCAAATCCCTGTTAAGCGAAATTGAGTACATCGGCGGATGAGAAGAAACAGGACCATGCCATTGCAAAGGAACAATATCGTCCTTCTCTTCTGATTTGCCTATAACAGTATGTTTACCGCGGCAAGTGATAAGAACAGTCTGACGAGGATTATAGATTAACATACTACGTTCTTCCGCCGCGGTCTTCGACTCGATTTTCTCTCCCCACGCAAGCTAAGGGGAGAGAAAATTGATTTTGGCGAGCCAAAACGCGGCTTAATAAAATTCATTATCCTCTTATCATTCAAACGCTTAACAATCAAATCAGCTTTCCTAAGCTTCGAAGCAGGATTGGTGTTAGTAACAGCAATGCATTTCATCTTTGCATTTTTAGCAGCTTCAACGCCAGGAATGCTGTCTTCTATTACAACACATTCGCTTGGCTTGACCTTCAAACGCTTTGCAGCCAGCAAGTAAACATCAGGAGCGGGCTTTCTTTTAGCAGCATCCTCAAAAGTCACAAAAACATCAAAACCCCCGATGCCAAACCTTTTCTGAGCGCGCCTGACCATAAATATTGGTGCAGAAGTAACTAAAGCAAGCAAAAAACCTTTCTTCTTCAGCCTGGAAACAAGCTGTTTGGCAAAAGGATAAAGCCTTGATTTCTTGTACAGCTCATCATAATAATTATCACGAACAGCAACGAATTTCTTGAAATCAAACGAGTATTTTTTCATCAGAATCTTCGTGTAATCAGCAGGATGCCTGCCAATGATAAACTTTTTTTCCTTATCAGAAAGCCTGATGCCAACATCAAGAAAAGCACGAACACCAGCACCAACATTGGCAAACTCAGAATCAACAATCACGCCATCCAAATCAAACAAGACAGCCTTCATCTTTTACGGCGATAATCCTCAATATAATAACCAACAATGCCCATAACCATCAAAACAGCAAAAGCAAGAGTGGTCACGGCATAAACGTTCAATCCGAGGAAACGCATAACAGGAATCAGGAAAACAGTAGTAATAGAAGCGGAAACAACCTCAACAAGAATAATAGCAGTCAAAGCATGAGCTGCAATATTCAACATCTGCTTCCAACGCAAACGATACCTCGACAATTCCATAATAATGAAGAAGAAAGTGCCAAACACCAGAATCATAACGAAATACTTCAGCCACATGCGAATGAAAAGCAATAAAGCAATGCCTGGAAGCATCATAATCAGCAAAGCAGACAAGAAACCACTCACCCGCGGCTTATTAGCAGACCAGTCCTTCAACTGCTCACGAGGAATACTCTTAGGAGAAATAAAACGATACTTAATGGTGTCCTTGTCAACAACAAAAATCTCCTTAGTCATAGAAAGATTAGCATTAAAGTCAACAACAACCCAAGGATTATGCCTGGGAATCGCCACAGGAGAAGACTGAGACACGTTACCAGACAAAGAGAAAACATCAAACTTTGAAAGCTCACTCTCAATATTATCCTTCAGCAGGAAAAGCCTTGGAACAAACAAGATGCCTGCAAGAATGAACGCAATAAGAAGAACCTTGCTCATGAAATACAAGCTTTTAGTAAAAGGCTTTTCAGCAAGCTGATGATACCTTGGCGGGTAAAACGACCAGACAACCTCTTTTATGAACTCCGGAACACGCATATAATATAAGCCGTGATTAGGTTATTTAAACATTTCTCAAAAGATTTTAATATAAACCTTAAAAGCCACTCCAATATGGACAGATTAGAGTTTGAATTAGAAACAAGGGACGCATTTGAATTAGAAACAAGAGGCGCAGCAGAACAGTTCAGGAAAGAACTGGAAGCAAGAATCCCGAAAGAGCTCAGATTAGAAAAAGTAGAGTACCGCGGCGAGCAAGCAGACTACTTCCATTTATCAGTCCTAAGACAGAAAACTCTGCTAGGAAGCTACAGCTATGAAAAAGACGGACAAGTATACACCTGCACGCTTGATTTCAAAAAAATGCCAGAATTGGAAATGAAAATTCCGGGAAAAAAAATCCAGCCAGTAGCACTCAAATTCATAAGATACCTAAGACCGGGCTATGTACAGATAAACACAAAAGACTCCTGGGCGCAGAAAGGATTCAAAACAAGAGGGGGCTTAATGCTAAATCAGACTTTAGGAAGAACAGATGCTTCGTATGTTTTTGCGCACCAGTCAATAAGCAGAGAGGACGGAACCCTGGCATTAAGATATGACATAGAAAGCGACGACAAGCTTTACCTGTGCCATCTTGACATAAGAATGACAAAAGAAGAACACGAGAAACTATTCAACCTGTTTGACATATGGGTACACCACCATTTCAACCAAAAGTTTTCCGGGCAAGAAACACAACATCATACGTCTCCTCAATCCGCTTGTGAACCGGCAAAGCTGACATAATCGCTTCTTCAATCTCCTTAAACTTCTGAGCCTTCTTGAAAACAGAGATTACTACATCACGTCTTGAAACACGCATCATCTCCAACAAAGCCTGTTTAATGTCGGAAAAATGGTGAATGGCAGTTATTGAAAGAACAACATCAAACGCATTAGCAGGAAAAGGAAGCTTCTCAGCAACACCCTGTACAACAGGAATCTTGGCAAGCTTCAACAGCTCAAAAGAAGGGTCAATTCCGACTTTCTCACAGCCAAAAACAGACAAGGCACGGGCAGTGCCACAGCCGACATCCAGCAAAACATCAGAAGGCTTAACCTCGAGATTCTGCAGAATAAACTTGGCCTTGCTCAACTGCTCCTCGCCATGAAGCTCATCATAACCAGAAGCAATCTGATCGTAATAACCACCTTCCATAAAAGCCAGTATGTACGCAAACTTTAAAAATCATTTGGCATAATCAAGAGTTATGCCGCTCAAACAACCAGAATCAGTTGACGAATGCGTCTACTTCACAAGACGAACAATAGACAAAGGACACGTAATGTGCTGGGCATTCAAGGAAAAATGCCCAAAATGCGGAAAAGCACTAGTCTTCGAATGCGCCAAATGCAAGCAAAAAATAGCAGTAACAAAGAAATTAAAAGAAATCGGCAAAAAAGACGAAGTTCCTGAAGAGGATTAAATCTTTTTCAAGACACGTTCTAATGCTTCTGCAAACTCGCCTGCTGATTTGTAACGATTATCCGGCTCAGCATCAACAGCCTTCAAAAGAACAGTTCTTAAAACACCAGGAACAGCACGAGTCTTTGAGACAATCGCTTTGTAGTCTCTCTTATTGTGAATACTCCCAAACTCAGGACTCCTGACAAAATCAGCGCCAGCCAGCATATGCAAAATCGCAACACCTAAAGAATAAACATCGCCACGAACATCGGGCTTTACATCATAAGAATATTCAGGCGGAATAAATCCTATGCTTCCGACAACGCCATTTGGGGGAAAACCCGGAGCGTGAGCGAGACCGAAGTCAAACAGCAATGCTTTATTTCCATCAAAAAGTATGTTGGCAGACTTCACATCCCTGTGAATGATGCCCTTGCCATGTGCGTAATCCAAACCAGCAGCAACATCACGCGCAATCGCCAAAGCAAGCTTTGGAGGAACTGCCTTTTCTTCATTAACAATATCGTCAACACTCTGACCATAAACAAAATCCATGACAAGATAAAACAAATCAGCCTCCTTTTCAAGCCCGTGCACAGAAACAATATTAGGATGATTTCCAAGAGTCCTGCCAACTGCAACCTCTTTATGAAGTGCTTTGAGTTCCTCGAAAGAACACTTAGAATGAACCTTCAGAGCAAAATAATCATCAGAACCGACACGCTTCGCCTTATAAACAGACGGCACGCCCTCGTTTCCCTGTGCAGAAACAATCTCATAAAGACCGAGACGCGTTCCAGGATACAATTGCGTTTTCATGACACGACCCATCAAATAAAAAATTAATAATAATCCTTAACCTTGAATTCCTCAACAGGCTTATTGTCCTCGTACTGCTCTTCGAATTCAGGCTTCTTGAAATAACCATAAGCCATAACTCCAAGAACAGTCAAAGCAACCAAGTTAGCCAATACGAGCACGCCAGTCAAAACCGCGCTTCCAAACCAGCCTGAGCCCTGCTCTTCAGCCGGAGGAACGTAAACAGTATCATTCTCGCCATCAATACGAGGCGGAATCACAACAAGAGGCTCCAAGTTAACAGTCTCCTTCTTCTGCTCACACTTCAATGCAACAATATCAGCAGTCAAGCTGTCGCTCAGAGCAACTGTATCGTAAAAGCTCTTAGCAGCAGCCTTGAAAGTGCCAGCAGACGATTTTGAACTAACAGGAATACTGAAATAAATACGCTGTTCCTCGCCCTCTCCAATATAGACGCTTGTCTTCTTGACAAAGCCCAAACCAGGAACAGACAACTCAACAGCTGCCTCATCCTCATCATCCTGACCTTTGTTCTCGACATAAACAGTAACGTCAATGCGGGAAACCTCGCACAATTTAGCTTCTTTAGGAACTACAACAATCTTTGTAATCTGCAAATCGTGCTTTGAACGCTCGATTTCCAAAGTGAACGTGAAAGTATCAGAACGCATAACACCATGGTCATCCTCGCCCTCAGCAGTCAATGTAACTTCGACTTCACCGTCCTCAGCTTCACCGTCGATGCTCAACTCCAAAATCTCTTCCTCATAATCGCCTGAATCAAGGCTTGAAATATCAGCAGAATCACCTTCAACATCGCTGTTGTCAGGATCAGCTTCAATGAAAATATCCTCGATATCCCTGCTGCCAGTGTTCTTGACCTTTACAGTCAAATTACAAAGCTGGCCAGGAGCTGCGTTAATGTTAGCGCCCTCGGTAACAGTCGTCAATTTATTGCAATTAATCTTCACACGGTCAATCAACAGGCTGCCATAATCAGTGCTCGTGGTACTGGTTGTAGTAGTTGTGGTATTGGCCGCAGTGGTGTTAGTTGCAGTGGTATTGGTTGTATTAATTATCTGCTTAGTATTCTCCATAAACAATGTTGCTGAAGCAGAAACCGTAACAGGCTGCGTTGTATTTGAAGCAGGCTGAGTCGCATTTGAAGTGCTTGTCGTGTTAGTCTGCTGAGGCAATACGACGGTCAAAACTTTAGGACTGCCGTTAAGCAACAGATAACTATCGCTAACAGAAGCGTCAACAGCATAAACATTGAAAGTATGATTGCCATTGCCGAAAGCTTCCAAATCGCGGTCGCTAAATTCATACCTGAAACCGTGATATTTGTCAGGGATTTTACCGCTGTTGAAAATATCACTGCGTTTGGCATCAGCAGTTAATTCCTTCCAGAACGTATTGTCAACATAAACATTAACAAGAGTTGCCTGCGTATCATTATCAAAAGCCCAGCCAGACAATTCCCTGCTATCCAATTTTTCAAATTCTCCAATAGGAACAAAATTCTTAGGAGTATGGTCAATAGGAACATAAACAACATACATAGAGCCAGCATCAATAGTTAAACCATTATATGAAGTTCCCTCTGGTTTGCCATCGCAAACACCAGGACCAGTGCTGACCTTTCCTAAAACAACTCCACCTGAAGGCACTGACTCAACAGAGCCACCACACTTGTTTTCAGCAACAGCAAACGAAAGAGCTCCATCAGCCTCAGGTTTAGTATACAAGCCAACCCAGCCAGCGTCGCCAGACTGCAATTCAATCTGGTTATCACAAAGAGCAGGACCGGTCTGAATCTTACCGCCATTAATCCAATTTTTAGGAACGTCTTGAACCTGTCCGCCGCAGTTCATAGCCACAGCGCCAACCCAATAGTCAGTGTAGTTGGCAGAGTGAATTCTCGCCCAGCCACCGTCAACTGAACCTTCATAAGGCTGTTTAACAGTAATATCATTAATGCCATCGCAAGTTCCAGAATGCCACTGACCAATTATAGGCATGCCTGGATCAGGAGTATTCTGGCCACACTCATTAGCAGCAGACATAGCTACCGGCAAGGTAACAGACTGCGGAGTCTGGCTTTGAGGAACAAAAGTATGAGTGCCAAAAGGAACAGTCACGATATCAATTTTCGCATTAAGGACTGTAGTGGCAGTGGCTGTAATAGTGCCAATACTGCGCTTTCCAAAAGCGAAATCAGACGGAATAGCACCCTTCACTATAACACTTGCAGACTGATTAGGAGCAAGAGATGAAGGCGCATTTTCAAACTGGATATTATGTATAGAGTCAGCAGTAGAACTAACTGAAATCCTTGTTATAAAATAATTAGCGTCATTAGTAATAGTAAACGTTGAGCTCACATTAGCGCCAGGCTCTCCAGCAAGATTCGGGCTTGAAACCTGCAGAGCAGAAGCTGCGCTAACACAAAATGCCAAAATTGTCCATAATATGAGTAGTTTCCTCATTTTGTAGTCACCAGATGGTAGTTATGGCTTTGAAGTATATAAAGGTTTCGTTTTGTAGTAACTTGGCAGTGACGATATTTAGATGTATTTATTTTCTATATTGTAAGAAATATTGACAACACGAACCAAAAGTATTATAAATAAGTGTGACTTTTTCATACTTCATGGTGAGTTTAAGATTAACTGCGAGCGTTGGAGAGAAAGGACAGGTAGTGATACCAAAGCCGGTAAGAGACTTACTAGGAATTACCCCCCATAATGAGGTTGTTTTCTCAGTACAAGAAGATAAAGTAGTTTTAGAAAAGAAGGACCCAAAACAAGCTTATTTAGAGTTCATAATGGCTGTCAAAGACAAAATAAAAATGCCAAAAAAAGTAGACTGGGATGAGCTTTGCACACTAACATGAGCGCTTATCTCGATACCAATGTCTTCTTTTTTGCAGGATTCGGAGAGGAAACCGACCCAAGAACACAGAAGGCAAGAGAAATACTTCTCAGAATGGCAGAGGGAAAAGAAACCTTTTACACCTCCCTGATAACCATTGACGAACTCATCTGGGCGGCCATGAAACAAAAAAAAGACAGAAAAACAGCCATCCAACAAGGATTCAGACTCCACCAGCTGTCAATAAAATTCGTGCCATTAATATCGTCAATCTCGCTAAAAGCTTTGCACTTAATGCAGCGCTATCAAATCAATCCCAGAGACGCTTTGCACGCGGCATCCTGCATGGAAGTCAAAGCTGAGAGCCTCATAACAGACGATGCAGATTTTGACGAGATAAAAGAAGTTGAACGAGTCAAACTCGAATAAAACAAAAATCCTGTTATATATTCTCGTAAATATTAAATATGCAAG
>JAPLZR010000031.1 GCA_026394935.1 Candidatus Woesearchaeota archaeon | reverse complement strand
TAATTCAAGGTTTACAATTCTTTTTGCTCCGCTTTTGATGTCTTTTACCTGTGCTTTTGAGCCTATGTTTAGTATTTGCACTTGTTCTCCGTGCAGGATTACGATGTCTCCTCTTTTGAAGGGGACTGCTTTGAAAAGGACTGTTATCCTGTAAACGTGCTTGCTTGTGACTTTGTCTTTTGTATGGAGTCTCGTGCTTACTTTCAGTATGCCTATTTGGCGTTCTTTGATTTTTTTGCCGAGGCTCTGCAGGTAGTGCTGGTCTGTTATGTACAAATCTACTCCGTTTGTGACTTTTTTGGCTTTGGTGACTTTTGCTTTTTTGTCTGATTTTATTTGGTTGTATATCCAGTCTAGCAGTTCATCGTTTCCGTGTCTTATTTGCAGTATTCCTTCGAAGTATTCCGATATGTGTTCTTCCATTCTACTATAAGTAAAACAAAACCTTTTTAAGTCTTTGTAGGAAAGATGCCGTAATGCATTTAACGGAAATTTTGAAGAGGGTTTGGTATTTTCTTTGGGAGGAAGAGAGTATTTGGAGTTGGCTTGCCAATCTCGCTATTGCTTTTGTCGTGATTAAGTATCTTTTGTATCCTGGTCTTGGTCTTGTTCTTGGGACTCCTGCTCCAATTGTGGCAGTTGTCTCGGGGAGTATGGAGCATGAGGGCAATTTTGACCAGTTTTGGACCGGCGGTATGTGCTGTGATTCTATTTGTACTGACCGTTTTGTTCAGGGGAATTATTATGGGAATATGAATATCTCTCGTGAAATGTTCATGGATTTTGATTTTGTGAATGGTTTCAATAAGGGGGATATTATGATACTTTATTCTCCGAAGAAAGCCCAGTCGGGTGATGTTGTTGTTTATGTTGTTCCTAACAGGCCTGATCCTATTATTCATCGTGTTTTGAAAATTTCTGAGGAGAACGGCAAGAAGTATTATTGGACTAAAGGCGACCATAATTGTGATATGGGTGCTTTTGAAAAGCAGATTCCTGAAGAAAGGGTTATTGGAAAAGCTGTTTGGCGTGTTCCGTTCCTTGGTTATGTGAAGATTGCTGCTGTTTGGTTGTGGCAGTTGGTGTTTTAAGATGCTGTTTTGTCCTAAGTGCAAGAGCATTATGATGCCTAAATTGGTTGATGGCAAAAAGCAGTTTGTTTGCGGTTGCGGTTACAGGCAGGTTGCTGAGAGCGTGACTATTACTGAGAAAAACAAGCAGAAGTTTCAGGAAATCGCTGTTGTTGAGAAGGAAGAGATTATGAATCCTATTGTTGAAGCTGAGTGCCAGAAGTGCGGCAACAGGACTGCGGAGTATTGGGAAGTTCAGACGCGTGCTGCTGACGAGCCTGCCACTAGATTCCATAAGTGCACTAAGTGCAAGCATACTTGGCGTGACTATAAATGAAAGTTTCATTTCTTAACAGGAAAAAAGAGAAGCTTGTTGGTGTTTTGGAGGGTGTTGGTAAAAAAGGCGTTGTTTTGTGCCATGGTTTTACTGGTCAAAAAGCAGGTACTAAAGTTTTTTCTGATGCCTTGAAAAAAGATTTTCTTGTTTTGCGTTTTGATTTTAGCGGCAATGGCGAGAGTGAAGGTCTTTTTGAGGAAGCGGATTACAGCAAGGAAACTGAGGATGCTTTGTGTGCTATTGAGTTCATGAGAAAACAGGGTTGTTCGTCTATCGGAATTGTCGGTCACAGTATGGGTGGTGCTGTTGCTATTTTGACAGCCTCTCGTACCAAGGTAAGTTGTGTTGCAAGTCTTGCTTCTCCTGCCTCTCCAAGACCTGAGCTGATGGCAAAGCATGCTCGCGAGTGGGTCGGCAAGGAACTGCCTCCTGCTTTCTTGAGGGATATAGCAAAAATAGATATTGTTGGCGCTGCTGCCCGCGTTAATGCTCCTTTGCTCATCGTGCATGGCAATAGTGATTCGATTATTGATGTTTCAGAGGCTGATAAACTGTATGAAAACGCGAAAGATCCTAAGAAGAAAGTTATCATTAAGAATATGGATCACGATTTTGCTGGAAAGGTCCAGGATGTTATCAGGGAAGTTGTGGAATGGTTGAAAATTTACCTTTAGGAAAGCTGAAAGTTATTGTCAAGCCTAATGCTAAGAGTGATGAGGTTCTTGGCTGGGAGGGCGATGTTTTGAAAATCACAGTCTCTGCTCCTGCTGTTGATAATAAGGCTAACATTGCTGTTCTGAAGCTTTTGAAGAAGTTCAGCAAAAAGCGTATTTCTTTCATATCCGGCTTGAAATCCCGGGAAAAGTTACTGCTCATCCAGTAATATTTTCAGCTTTTTCATCGATGGAAATTTTAATAGGTAAAACATTATAGTTGTTATGTCATACGTTCACTTGTTCATTGTCAAAGATGATTGCATTTATCTTGTTAATACTCATTATCGTTCTGCTATTAATTTGTTAAAGAACGCGGATAAGGTGATTCCGTTGCTGAAGAGCCGTTTTCTTGATTCTGGCTATGTTATTCTTGATTTGAACAGGAAGGTGATTGTTAATGGTCAGTCTGCTTTTCCTATAAAGAGTAAGTTGTGTGTTATTGAAACATAACTTTTTTAAAGCACTGAGGTATTCTTTGCTTGAAAAAAGATGGTGAAAAGGACTATTATTGCCATTATCGGCATTGTTGCCATTGT
>JAPLZR010000111.1 GCA_026394935.1 Candidatus Woesearchaeota archaeon | reverse complement strand
GGTCTATTGATGGGAAGCATCTTCCTATGAAGTCCAGCGAGTTCATCAGTGATTTTCCGTATGCTTCTATTCTTGCGGATTCTATTCTTTTGCTTCGTATTGCCTTGTTCCTGCTGGTGGTTTCCTGTCTTGAGTGCGCAGCTGCATCTGTGCCGTTCTTGTATGCCATGTCCAGGTATTTCTGGTAATTTTCTACTTTGCCTAGTCCTTGCAGGTTCATATGCCTATTTTCATATAGGGGCTTTTTAAACTTTGCCAATTTAAAAAGAAAGTTTTAAATATTACTTTGTATTACTTCGTAATATGGAAACTGTTTGTATTAAAGTTGAGGGTGAATTGCTTGATAGGGTTAATCAGAGTATGAAGAAATCAGGGTACAGCACGAAAACTGAGTTCATTAGGGAGGCTATTAGGGAGAAGCTTGAAGATGATGAGAAGGATGTGCTGATTAAAGAGTTTTTGAAGTTCAGGGGCAAGGGCAGAAGCACGACTGATGAGGAGAGGAGAAAGACGAGAGAGACAGTTATGCTTGAGATTGCAAAAGAAAAGGGTTGGGAAATTTAATTACTTAGAACTATTGGTATTTTATTTTTAGTTTGTAATCCCCAGAGTTTTCGCCGTTTGAGTTCTTTTTCCATTTCTATACATATTGGGCCTTCGAACATTGTATCGCCACACTTATTGCACACTAGTGCTGGGTAAATACCTATTCTTTGTCCTAAGTATTCGTAAGGAATATCTTTTTTGATGTATATTCCTTCACATTCCGTGCATTTTATTCGTTTTTCCATTTTTTGGGATAGCCAGCATATACTGTTATTATTTTATATCTGGCGTCTGATAATTGTTTGTATACGACTGTGAAGTATTTATACATTGTGATGTAATGGCCGTTTTGCCTGATTTTTGTACCGCGCGATATTGCCTCAGCAATTTCTGTCGCAGATATTCCATCATCGTGCATTTCATACCAGGCGTGTTGCGAAAATGTCAGGTTTTCTTCTTTTGTCATAAAGTCAGGCCTGCGCGCCTGCTGTGAGCGAGCACCTTTTTACAGGCGTACAGGCCATCTAATAGGATGTTTTGCTGGTTAAAGGGTGTATCGTCGGGAAAGTTGAAAGGTTTACTTGTAGAATAGTAATGTTTTCAGGAAAAGGAAGAGTTTTCCGTAATTATTTCGTGTTCTGTAGAAAGTTTTTAAAACATTATTGATTTAAGTGTTGGTATGAAGGTATTATTTGTTTGCAATCAGAATCAGTGCAGGAGTCCGACTGCTGAAGAATTGTTTAAATCGAGATTTATTACCAAATCCGCCGGTTTGTATGGAGGCAGAATAGTTGCAAAAAAAGATTTGTCATGGGCAGATACAGTTGCAGTTATGGAGTCTGAACAGCGTGTTGAATTGGTCAAGCGTTTTCCCAGTGAGTGCCTTCAAAAGAAGCTTGTTTGTTTGAACATTCCTGATATTTACAATTATAATGATCCTGAACTCATTGAGCTCTTGAAAAGGAAAGAGGAAGAACTGTAATTAATCCTTTATCGTCCGGATTACTGCTTTGTTGCTGCTGCCTACTTTTGTGTCGCCTGTGTAAATGTCATAGAATGCTACGTAGTCTTTTGCTGCCAGTCCGCCTATGTATTCGTCGTACTGGTATCCTCTTGCGAAGCTGACGTAGTTGTCTCTGTAGATTAATGGCACTGTTTCGCATGCTGGTGCTGCCGGCATGTTGTAGAATTCCGCGCACATTACTACTTTGAGGTGTGCTGTGGGGTCTGCGGCGTATGGTCCGAAGCTTCCTGCGAATGTTTTGATATTGCTTTTCTTGATTGGTATGTATCCTGCTCCTTCATAGTTTGTTATTGGTGGCACCATTATTTCGTTTACCCAGAAGGTTACTTGTGTCGGGTAGACTGCTTCTATTTGTATTCCTCCTGGTGGCGGTGTGGTTTCTTCTGCTCTTGGTGATGGTGGTTCTCTTACTGGTTCTTGTGCTGTTGGTGTTGGTGTTCCTCTGTCTGCTTGTATTGGCTGCTGTACTGGTATTGTTACTGTTGG
>JAPLZR010000099.1 GCA_026394935.1 Candidatus Woesearchaeota archaeon | reverse complement strand
TGGTCCGTAGAATGCTCCTTCTCCTGGCGCGATTTCGTATTTCATTCCGAGTTCGTCCATTGCTTCTGCAAGTCCTTTCTCTGCTGTTTCCCATAATTCTGGTGCGCCCATTGCTTTTTCTGGTTTTGTTGATAGTTTTGCTTTGTATGACATTTTGAATGTTTCTTCGTAGATGAATTTTATGAAGTCTAATACTCCTTTGATTTCGTCTTTTATTTGTTCTGGCGTGCAGAATATGTGTGCGTCGTCTTGTGATAGTTTTCTTACTCTTGTCAGTCCTCCTAGTGTTCCTCTGACTTCGTTTCTGTGCAGGTAGCAGAAGTCTGCTATTCTTAGTGGGAGGTCTCTGTAGCTTCTTGTTTTTGCTTTGAAGATTAGCACGTGTGATGGGCAGTTCATTGGTTTTAGCGAGAATTCTTCGTCGTCCACGTTTAGTGTGAACATGTTTTCTTTGTAGTGCGCCCAGTGTCCTGAGTATTCCCATAGTGCTTTGTTGAACATTTGTGGTGTGATGACTTCCTGGTAGCCTCTTTTCCAGTATTCTTCTCTGATGTATTTTAGCAGTTCGTTGTAGATTATTGTTCCTTTTGGGAGCATGAACGGGCTTCCAGGGCTCCATTCGTGCACCATGAATAATTCGAGGTTTTGCCCGATTTTTCTGTGGTCTCTTTTTTCTATTTCTTCCTGTAATTTTTCGAATTCGTTCAGTTCTTTTGTGCTTGGGAATGAAATGCCATAAACTCTTGCCAGTTGTTTGTTTTTTGAGTCTCCTTTCCAGAATGCTGCTGCGACTTTTGTGAGCTTGAATGATTTGATGTATGCTGTGCTTGGAACGTGCGGTCCTTCGCAAAGGTCAATAAAATCGCCTGACTTGTATGCTGTTAGTTTGAATCCTTTTTTCTTGTATTCTTCTGCCATTTCCATTTTGTATGGGTTGTCGCCTTCGAATTTTTTGATGTCTGCTATCGTGCATTCGATTCTTTCAAACGGATGGTTTGCGTTTGCGATTTCCTGCATTTTCATTTCTATTTTTGGGAAGTCTTCAGGCGTTATTTTCAGGTCGTCAAAGTCGTAATAGAATCCTTCTTCTACTGCTGGTCCGATTGTTGGTTTTGCTGTTGGATATATTTTTTTGACTGCCTGCGCGAAGATGTGTGCTGTGCTGTGCCTGAATACCTCTTTTCCTTTTTCGTCTGAGAATGTGAGGATTTTTATTTTGCAGTCTTTTTCTATCGGTCTGGATAAATCGCGTATTTCTCCGTCCACCTGTATTGCCAGCGCGTCTTTCGCCAGTTTTTTTCCTATGGATTCTGCTGCCTGCATTCCTGTGCTTTTGTCCGGCAGCTGCAGAATTTTTCCATCCGGCAGTGTTAGTTTTAGCATGGAATTATTGTTATAGAAGTTTCTTTAAAAATGTTATCTGTGCTTTCTGATTGCGAATATCAGTCCGCCTGCCAACAATGTTGCAATCAATAGTGTGCTTATGCTGAATTCTGGGACGGTTTGCGGTGGTGGCGGTGGCGGGTTTGGTCCGTCGTACTGGTATACTTTGTCATTTACAGCGCCTGCCATCCAGAAGTATCCTTGTGCTAATTCTATTGATTGTGGATCGCTATCTTCTGCGTTTACGCTTGTTTGTGATATCCAGTTGAATGATGCGTCGTATTTCTGTACTGAACCAGTGAAAATGAACGCGTTTGAGTCTGCAACCCACCAATAGTTTCCATGCCATTTTATTGATTGCGGAACCGTCTCCTGCGCCGATAAATTATATCTTGTTCCGGTGTAA
>JAPLZR010000104.1 GCA_026394935.1 Candidatus Woesearchaeota archaeon | reverse complement strand
ATCAGTCCGCCTGCAGTCAGCACTGCTAATGAGAGTGTTGTTATGCTGAATTCTGGGACTTGTTGAGGTGGTGGTGGCGGTGGCGGGTTTGGTCCGTCGTACTGGTATACTTTGCCATTTACAGCGCCTGCCATCCAGAAGTATCCTTGTGCTAATTCTATTGATTGGGGACTGCTGTCTTCTGTATCTAGGCCTATTTGAGACAGCCAATTAAATGATGCGTCGTATTTCTGCACTGAACCAGAGAAGATGAATGTATTTGCGTCTGCAATCCACCAATAGGTTCCGTCCCATATGATTGATGTTGGATAGGAATTAATGAGGCTGTAATTTGTTCCTGTGTATCCCCACGTGCTGTTGTATATGTATACTTTGTCGTTTTGGTCTCCCACCATCAGCCAGTTTGTTCCGTTCCAGTCTATTCCTTGTGGATTGTTATCTTGTGCTGCCACGCTGTAATTCACGCCCGTATAAACCCAAAGGGCGCTGTACTGATATACGCGGTCATTGTTTGCTCCTAGCATCCACCAGTTTGTTCCGTCCCATTCTATTGACGTGCAGAACGAGTCTTCTGCAAGCGCGTAGCTTGTTCCTGTGTATCCCCAAGTGCTGTTATATTTGTATACTGTTCCGCTTGTTCCAAGCTCCCACCAGTTTGTGCCTACATATCTGATAGCTGTGGGAGCTGCGTCCCGTAAGGAATAACTTGTTCCTGTATAGTTCCATTCTGTTGCATACGCTGTTGTTGCCAGCAGTAATATCAGGAATAGTATTTTTTTCAAAACATCACCTTTTTTTATCTAGTTACTATATTGCACTATTAATATTTTGCACTATTAATATTTTGCGCTCTAGAAAATATTATATAGCTCTCGCAGATAATTTTTTGTTATGGAGCTCCTTGACGTTGTTGATGATAAGAATCAGGTGACTGGTTTTGCTTCTGCTGAGGAGGTTTATGAGAAGCGTTTGAATCATCGTATTGTGCACGTCTTGATTTTTAATGATAAGGGAGAGATTTTGTTGCAGATGCGTTCTGCTAAGAAAAAGTTTTGTCCTGGTCACTGGGTTACTTCTGCTGGCGGTCACGTGCAGAAGGGAGAGAGTTATGAGCAGGCTGCGAAAAGAGAATTAAAGGAGGAGATTGGTGTTGATGTTCCGCTTGCTTTAATTGACGAGTCTCCTTATGACCATTATAAGATGCGCAAGTTTTTGCAGGTTTTCAGGGGCGTTTCAAAGGGTCCTTTCAAGTTTAATCCTGAGGAGGTTTCTGGCTGCAGGTGGTTTTCTGTTGATGATGTGAGGGATATGGTTAGAAAGAACCAGCTGATTCATCCTGAATTGGCTCACGTTATAGAACGGCTTTATCCGTAATATTTATAAACCACCCCTCTTGCCCTCAGTATATTCTGGACAATCGCAAGATGTCCAAACAAGACCGCGAGGTCAAACACAATGGGAATACACGATGTTGATGCGACATTGCTTATCAAGCGTGTTGCTGAGGAACTGAAAAAGGATGCGAGCATTAAGCCTCCAGCCTGGGCTCCGTTTGTTAAGACCGGCATGAACAGGGAGCGTCCTCCTGTTCAGGATGATTGGTGGTTTATCCGTACTGCTGCTGTTTTGAGAAAATTGTTTGTTCTTGGTCCTGTTGGCACTCAGAAGTTGAGGGGCGTTTTTGGCGGCAGGAAGAATAACGGTTATGCTCCTGATCATTATTATCCTGGTTCTGGCAGTGTTATAAGAAAGGTTTTGCAGCAGCTTGAGAAATCAGGTCTTGCGAAGCAGGCTGCCAAGGGTTTTCATAAGGGAAGGATTATTGGTCCTAAAGGTCAGCAGTTGCTGGAAAATGTTGCTTCTATTATTATGAAAGAGCAGGGTCTTGTTTTGCCTGCTAAGCCTAAGGAAGAGCTTAAGATTGAGGGAGAGGTTAATGAAGAGAAGCCGAAGAAACCTCGTGCTCCGAGAAAGCCAAGGGCGAAGAAAGTTAAAACTGAAGCTCCTGAGGTAGCAAATGTCAGTCCACAAGCATCCAGCTAGGAAGAAGCGTTTGATTAAGCGTATGCGTCAGACGCGTTGGGCTCCGTTTTGGACTATTCCTAAAGCGTATGGCAAGGGCAGGAGAGTTCATCCTGGCAGGCATACAAGAGTAAAGCGCAATTGGCGCAGGACTAAGTTGAAGGTTTAAAATGGAAAGAACTTACATTATTCCTTTGAGGAAAGGTTGGCTGAAGGCGCAGAGGTATAAGCGCGCGAAAAAAGCGATCAATACTCTCAAGGAGTTCCTGAAAAAGCATATGAAGAGCGAGGATGTTCGTCTTGGGACTTTTTTGAACTTGGAGATTTGGAAGCACGGCATTAAGAATCCTCCTTCTCGTGTCAAGGTTAATGTTGTTAAAGATGATAAGGGTGTTGTTCGTGCTGAATTGTTTGGCGCTCCTGTTGCCGAAGTTAAGAAGCCTGAGGAGAAGAAGGGCATTATCAAGAAGATTGCTGAGAAGGTTACTGGTAAGGAAGCAGCAAAGCCTGTTGAAAAACCCGCTGAAATCAAACCTGCTGCACCCGCACAAGTTAAGCCGGCTGTGAAACCTGCTGTTCCAAAGCCAATAGTCGCGCCTGTTGTGAAAACGCCAGCGCCGAAAGTCGAAGTTAAGCCGGCCGCAACAGCACAGTAATGTTTATTACGTGATGATTTATTCTTTTGACTATGAGCCTTTTACCATTCGAGCAAATCAAGCGTGAAGTTCTTGTTAAGCGCGAGGCAGAGACTAATCCTAAGTTTGGCTGCAATCCTTTTGAGAGGAAGATTCCTGATTTGATTGAATTTGGCGTGATTAATTTGAACAAGCCGAAAGGTCCGACTTCTCACATGGTTTCTGCTTATGTGCAGAAGATTTTGCAGATTGACAAGGCAGGTCACGGTGGCAGTTTGGATCCTGGCGTTACTGGTGTTTTGCCTGTTGCGATGGGCAGTGCTACGAGGGTTGTGCAGGCTTTGTTGACTGCTGGCAAGGAGTATGTTTGCATTATGCATTTGCACTACGATGTTGAAAGAGCTGACTTGGAAAAAGCGTTAAAAGAGTTCACTGGCAAGATTATGCAGATGCCTCCTGTTAAGTCTGCTGTTGTGAGAAAGGAGAGAGAAAGGGAAGTTTACTATCTTGACATTTTGGAAATTGACGGCAAGGATGTTTTGTTCAGGATGGGCTCGCAGGCTGGAACTTATGTGAGAAAATTGTGCCATGATGTTGGAAAAAGATTGAAGGTTGGCGCTCACATGGCAGAATTAATCAGGACAAAAGCCGGTCCTTTTACAGAGAAGGATTGGGTTAGTTTGCAGGATTTGGAGGACGCCTTTGTTTTTTGGAAGGATGGTAATGAGAAGTTTTTGCGTCATTGTATTAAGCCTGTCGAGTTTGCTGTCCAGCATTTGGCAAAGGTTTGGGTGCAGGACAGTGCTGTTGATACTATTTGCCACGGTGCGAGCTTGAATGTTCCCGGGATTGTGAAGATTGAAACTGGCATCGATAAGGATGATAATGTTGCTGTTTTGACTTTGAAAGGAGAATTGGTTGCGCTCGGCACTGCTGTTATGACAACTGAGCAGGTTATGACTGAGCAGAAGGGTTTTGCCGTCCGCATTTCTAAGGTGTTTATGCTGCCCGGAACTTATCCCAAGAGTTAATATTGTTAACTTAAATTGTCTTAAACTAGTTTTTGGTTAATACTGTTAAAAAAAGCTTCCAGGGACTTATCCTAAAATCTGAAGTTTTTTATAGCCGGTTCTGTTATTCGTATTTGAGGTGAACTTTTATGAAAAAATTCATTCTGGTTTTTTTATTGTGTGCGGTTTCTGTTTTCGCAATTACTACTGCGATTACAACGTCGTATGATGATTGTTATTCTGCGTGCAAGAAGGATTGCACTCAGAAGTATTCTTCTGAGCAGTGCATTAATATCTGTGTTTTGCAGTGCAAGACTCAGCCAGAGCCGTCTTTGGTGGATGCAACCGTTGCTGTTCAACCTGTCATTACAAAGGCTTTGACTAAGGGCGATATCGTGCAGTTGCCTCCTGGCAGACCTGTTTCTTGTCGTGAGAACTGTGACTGGGAGCTTGGCATGTGTGAAAAGTCAAGTTACAAAACCGACTGTAAAGGAGTCTATGAGAAATGTGTTAACTCTTGTGGACCACAGATTGTTCCTCAGCCCACGATTGTTATGCCTCCTGTTGCTTATTCGTGCCAGGACAAATGTTACTCTGTAAAGGACGAGTGCGCTAAATTTAATACTGATGATGCTTCGTGCAAGATGAAGATTGATTCTTGTCTGACAAACTGCAATCCTGTTGAGCCTGGCTGCAGGTGCCCTCCTCAGCCAGCTTGCGGTCCGTGTCCTGTCTGTCCTCAGCCTGGATTCTCGTGTGATTCCGAGTGCGTGCTCGGCTATTATAAGTGCAAGAGTGCTGGCGCAGATAATTGCGGGAAAGTGATTGTTGAGTGTCTTGACCAGTGCAGGCCTATCCTGCCTCCTGTTGCCACTTGTGATGACAAGTGTTCAAAGATTAAGCAGGTTTGTATGGATGAAAAAATAACAGAGCAGGAATGTGCTCCAAAGATTAAATTGTGTCTTGACCAGTGTTCCAAGCCGACTGTTGAAGCTCAGCCTGTTCCGCCGACGGTTATGAAAACGTCTGTTGCTAGGGCAGAAGTGCGTGAGCCGTTGCCGGCAAAGGTGCCTGAGCAAAGAATGCCGGAGCCGATGCCTGCAAAGCAGGGTGTTTGGTCTAAGATTATGTCCTTATTTAAGGGCTAATTTTTTATTTTTTTAGGAATTCGTCAGGACTGACTATTTTTATCAATCCAAGCTTTTTAATTTTTAACAAATGGTTATCACCGCTTATGATAAAATCAACATTTCCGGCTTTTGCGCATTCGAGGATTTTGTTATCTTCCGGATCTTCCTCGACTATGTTCAATTTTTCAGTGGGCTCTACTATTGTCGATATGGATATTATTTTCTCAATAGTTCTTTTCATTTCAAGATTTTTATCCCTGATTTTATCCTGGATTTCTTTATAACCTAGCACTCTTGCAAATTCTTCAATGATTTCCTTGGAAAGAACCAGTTCAATCTCTTTATTCTCGACCTTTTCAAGGACAGTATTGGAATCTCCGTTCCAGAAAGTGGCAGAAACTAATACGTTAGTATCCACTGTAATTTTCATCTTTTTCTTGAACTATGCACTATGCCGTCTACTTCAGATTCCTTGAATCCCGCTCTCTTTGCCGCTTCTTTTAACGGCCGGGTAATTTCTGCAAAAGTTTGCATGGTTACTTTCTTGATTAACAGCGATTCATCCTGCAAAACAAACAGGACTTTGTTTCCTTCTTTGAGCCCCATCTCGTCTCGTATATCGTTGGGTATACATATTTGTCCTCGCGAACTTACAGTTCCCATTTCAATTATTTCAGTCATGAGTTCAGCCTCCAAGTAAGGTATATCTTATTTGTAAGAATAGTCCTATATATAAGACTTTTTGTTTTTGTGGAATCAGAAGAAAAGAAGTGTTTTTCTCACTTTTACGCAGCTGCTCTGCCCGGTCTGTGCGGTCTGTGATTGTCTGTGGGAGGAATTGTATAGATTTCTGCTGATTTAATTCGGTCTGGTAAGTCCTGTGATTTCTGATTTCTTTTTGCTTCTGCATTTTCCATTGCCTTGTGTAAATCGTGCCAGATTACATCAGTTTCTGTGTTGCAAAACCTGAGTTTATGCAGGGACTTGTATACTCCTGCCTCATCCAGTTTTGATATAAAAACCGCTCTTTCTGCCATTTTTTCTAGTTCGCGAACTGATTGTTCGCAGTTTCGCCTGTAATTTTCGGCGGCTTCGTGGAAATGGAATTTGAGAGCTGGTAAAACGTAATCCTGCATCCAATTGGTTTCTGTTTTGTATGTTTCCATGGTTTGTAACACCGGCCGTTCAGTCTTTTAAATACTTTTGGCAGTAAGTGTCTGAGTGCATCATCATTTGAAAGCACGCTTGCGGGTTTTTCGTAAACGGGCAGTCTTTGCACTTATACGTGTTTTCAGGCTGGACTGGTTTTAAATCCTTTATTGAAAATTGTCCGCAGTTTTCTTCGTTTGGTTCTGTCATTTTTGTTCACCTTTACGCAGCCGCTGCCGGTCCTCGTGGATTAGGGTCTTCTTTTACTGCCAATACTTCGCGGATTAATTTTAAAGTTTTTTCATCAGGCTTGATTGTTCCTACGTAATTGGAATGTGAATTTAAGCCAATGTACTCAATGTAGTGATGGCAGTCATTAAAGGAGCAATACTCAATTCCTGGTCCGCCGAGTTCTCCGCGAAACCTGGAGATTTTGTCGTATTTGTTAAGTGCGTCGACATATTTTCTGTCTATCGCGTCAGCGAATTCTTTGAATGGTTTATCGCATTCTGGTCCTTCTCTTGCAAGTTTTCGTAATGAATCAAACACTCCTGCTTTTTGCATATCTGCTCTGAGAGTGTCTCTTTCTGCTTCTCTTGCAGCTGCTTTGTTTTTTCTGTAATTTTCAGGTATTTTGTGTAATTCTCCTGTAAATATCGGTAAAACGTAGTCATTCATCCATTTGTTTTGTCGTTCGTAGTTTGGTATCATTTTGATTCCACCTCGATAGGCTTTCTAAGCTTCCACTATATATAAACCTATCGTTTTTATAGTCACCTTAGAGTAGTAACAAACAACTAGAAAACATCTTATTTATTTTCCATATACAAACCAATTAGCCGCATTTTGATACACAAACTATATAAATCAGTGTAGTAAAAAGTATACTGAGTGATTGTGCTGTATGCCATTGTCTTTAGGTCCGATAAGTATTGGTAACCAGGCTGGATTGTGGGCTTTGTTAGTATTAGTGCCGTTAATCATTCTTTATCTTATCCGTCCGAAGCCGAAGCTTATTTCTATTCCGAGTTTGATGTTTTTCCTGAAATCTTCTGGTGCGAGGAAGCTTACCAGTTTTCTTAGGCAGATTACTCATGACTGGCTCTTCATTATCCAGTTGTTGCTCTTAATCGGTCTTGCTTTGACGTTCTCTCATCCTTTTACGACTTACGACCATGACGTCACTGCTTCGAATACCGTTATCGTCTTGGATGTTAGTGCGAGTTCTCAGACTGTGGAGGGTGCGAGGTCGAGGTTTGATCTTTCTGTTGCTCAGGCAAAGAAAGTTCTTGGCGTGAAGAACACGGTTATTTTAGCAAAA
>JAPLZR010000036.1 GCA_026394935.1 Candidatus Woesearchaeota archaeon | reverse complement strand
TTTGTTTCTTACACCCAGATTGTTTGCCTGGTTTTTGCTGTGATTTTGGGATTGATTTATCCCCTGCTTGCCTTGATTCCGATAGTGGTGATGTGTGTGCTTAACATTTGGGCTTTGATAAGCTTGATAATCGGCTTTATGGTTACGCACAACATTGGCGCTTTGAGAGTTATTTTTGCAATAATTCTTACGAGCATAGCTGTCATGTTCGTTTATTTGATGACTTCAGGTATGTTGCTCGATCTTTTTCAATTTTTTTAATTTTTATATTTTAGAACGTCGTAAAATTTCAGGTCTTTGGCAGTGTTGATGATTCTGGGGGGTATTACTGCTATTGGTCTTCCGTTTAATGGTGGCGTGAGTAGTTTGTAGTATTTGCTGTGCGTGTAAGGGAATTTCTCGTAAATCTTGCAGGTTAGGAGTGTTATGCACCGTCCATCAAATATTGCTCCTTTCATGTCGGCTTGGTGTCCTCTTATCAAAACGTTTGATTTGAGTATTTTCATTTTTTCTTCAAAAAAGTCCTGTCCGTATGTGAGCGTGTTTGGGATTCCCCTGTCTGCTACTGCCAGTATGGCTCTTTTTCTTGGCAGGCAGTCGTTCCATACTATCTGGTCTGCGAACTTGTTTTCCTCGCTTTGTGTGACTTTTGGCAGGTTTTTCATTTCTTCGTAAGATGAAATGTCAGGCAGCCCTCCGTGGAGCATTAATACGCCTGTTGTTGTGCGCAGGGCAAGGGGCATTTCGTCAAACACTCCGTTGAATTTGTTCCATGTTTTTTCGTCGTAAAAGGTGAAGACTTCCTCTCTGAATCCGGAGCTTCCGTTGACTTCTGCGAATTCGTGGTTGCCTCTTAACAAAAACACTCTGTCCGGGCATTTTTGTTTCAATTCGAACACTTTCAGGATTGTCTTTACTCCATCTCCTTCTTTTATTTGCCTGTCAATGTAGTCTCCTAGAAATACAAATATCGTGTTTTTCTGTTCGGATATGATTTTGACAATGGCGTTTGTTGCTTCAAGGTCAGAGTGCAGGTCGCCAACAACAATTATCTCCTTATTTCCTGGATCCAATTCTATGAATGCTGGCTCTTTTTCAAAGAGTTTTTTGACGTTTTCGAGCGTTTTCAGGATTTCAGGCATAATTGAACTCCTTTTTTTCCCATGACAGCACTGAGATGAGTCCTTTTTTGTAATTAAACCCGTTTAGGTGGTAAATCTTGGTTTTGCATCCCGGAACAGTTATTGTTTGTGGTTCGTTGCTGTAATGTGCGAAAAACGCGTATGCTGGCTGGCATTTTTTTAATATGCGCGTTATGTCTTCAGAGCCTATTCCTTGTATGCAGGCGTCTTTCGGGCTTTCGTGGCTGATAAAGATGTCAAATTTTTCTTTAAGCAGTTTTTCTGCATCTTTTTCGTGGATGTACGCTTCAGGAAGATATCTGCCTGGCCTGTTTTGTTCATCCAAGCCTCCTAATCCTGCTATTCTTAGTTTGTTGAATGTGTAAACCTGTCCGTTTTTCAGGCAGAATAATCTTTTTGACGGTTCTACAGGGAAAATTGGCGATTCTGTGGAGCATTCTTTCAGATATTGGAAGTCTTCGTGGTTTCCGGTTACGAAGATTAGGTTTGCTTTTAATTGTGAAAAAACGTCTTTTACTCTTTCTGATGGGTTGTAGAATTCCTTGAATCCGAGCTCAAGCGGGTCTTTTTTTAAATGTGATTTTGTTGCCTTGTCGATTCTTTCTTCAAATGGCCAGATTCCCATGTCGCCGAGCTGTAAAATTAGGTCGAGTTGTTTTCCCGTTTTTATTTCCCATTGTCTGCACGCGTTTAGCGCTTCGTAAATCTTTCCGTGCAGGTCTCCGAGTATTGCTATCTCCATTTATTTCACCAGCTCAAACAGTCCTTTTGATATTTTTTCCAGTTCTTTCTTTATTGTGATTTTTTTGGTCCATCTTTTGGGTATTGATTCAAACCCGTAATATGCTCCGGCGATTGCTCCTGCTATTGCTCCTATTGTGTCCGCATCTCCGCCCATATTTACTGCTTTGATTAGTGTTTCTTCGAATGTTTTTGATGTGAATAGTGCGTAAAATGCTGCGCGGAGTGTGTCAAGTATGTATCCTGTTGGTTTGTGGAGTGGTGTTGGCTGGTGTAATGCTCCTGTCAGTCTTCCGTCAATCGAGAGTTCTGATGCTTGTTTCTGCATTTCCTGCAGTGTTTTTCCCTGCAGTGCAAGTGAAATTAGTTCATTGACGAGCACGCATGCTGAAATGCATAATTGGTTTGCGTGTGTTATGCTGGAGTCTTCTTTGCTGTAATGTTGTCTTTTCTTGGCATCTTTCCAGTAGAAGATTCCTATGGGTGAGCATCTCATTGCGCTTCCGTTTGATGCTGTTGGTGCTGGAAGTCCTGATGCTACTGGGCTTTTTCCGTTTTTTACCGCCATCAGTGCTGTTATAGTTGTATACCCGATGTCTATTGGGTTCGTGTTCATCCATCCAACATATTTGTCTGCTGCATCGTAAACATCATATCCTTGGCATTCTATTAGCGAATTTGCAAGGCAGACTGTCATGGCTGTGTCATCGCTTGCTTCGCCTGGATCGCATCTTAGCCAGCCTCCTCCTGTTATTTCTTTGTGCGTGCCGTATTCATTTTGTATTTCTTCTGGCGTTAAGGTTTCTACTGTGACGCCGAGAGCGTCTCCTGTTGCTACGCCGAATATGGTGCCTTTTATTTTATCGAGTTTCATGGTTAGTCCGCCTATTAAAGAAGTGTGAACGCTGTTTTTTCCGGTTTAATCGTGCGTGTCGAGATTAAATACTGCGCCGGAGTCTTTCAGTGTTTCTGCTATTTTGTCTCCGAGACTTAATACTTCAGTTTTTGAGGGTTCTTTTTTCCACTCGAATACGAAGTCAAATGGTCCGAATTGCGTCTGGAATCCTATCTTTTCAAGTCTGCTTGCAATCTCGCTTGCGCCGAAACCTTTTGTTCCAAAATACATTACCAGATATGTTTTGTACCCCATATTATCTCCGTTGTTTTCGCGGTTTTTAAATTTATCTAATATTTTTGTCCTATGACGACGTCTTTGAGGTTTACTATGAGCTCGTATGAGAATCCGATTTTTGCGAGCAGTGCTGCGTACAGTCCGTCTCTTTTGAACGATTTTTTTTCTGCTTCGTAGAATTTGTCTCTGAGCTTGATTATTTCAAAGTAGTGTTCTTCGCAGTGTGTTGTGAAGTATTGGAATGCCAGTCCTATTGCTTTTTTCACGTCGAGCAGTAAAAACGGTATTTCCGGGTTTACTTCTTTTGCTCCGACTTTTGCGAGGACCATTGGTATCATGTATATCATGTCTCCGAGGTTTTCGAGCTGTGCTAGTGCTGCGTATAGTTCGTTTCCTGTTTTCACGTTTTTGTGTCCTTTTTTGTTGAGTATTCTCATGCAGAAGTTGCAGAACTTGTTTACTCCTCTGTCGTATGCCCATACTGATCTTAGCTGTTCTGGCTTCATACTGTTGAGTGCTGATATTGACTTGTCGACTTGGTCTTGGAGTTTGAAGAATATTTTGTGGAGTGCTGTTTCAAATTCGTCTTCGATTGCTTCGCTGAACTGTTTTATGATGAAAAGGTTTGATGTTGATTTTTCTATTTCCATTCCGAGGAGTTCATCAGGGACCATGTGTTCGATTTCTTCTTTTACGTTGGCTTTTCTTTGTGTTCTTGGGTGGTATAGTGTTCCGTCCTGGTACTGGACTTCTATTGTTTCCGCTCCTGAACGGTATGCTTCCTGTATGTGTCGGTGGAGTTGTGTTATTGTGAAGTTTCTTGCATCGATGTGGACTGATTTTGGCACGATTGGTCCTCTTTTTGCGTATAGGCATACCATGGTGCCTGTTTCGTCAACGTCGACTTCATCTCCTGCTTTCAGCCCGTATTTTTTTGTCCATTCAGAAGGCAGTGTGACGGTGAAAGAGCCGTGGTCCTTGTTTCCCTGGCGTATTATCTTGCGTTTCATAATTCCCCCGATTTATATTCGTAATATGATTAATATCAATTAGATATAAATACTTTACTCTATTTGAATGAATTACATAGGTGGGCGAGCCTTTGGGGAGGCATAGCTTGGTGAAAACTTTTAATCCACTGT
>JAPLZR010000024.1 GCA_026394935.1 Candidatus Woesearchaeota archaeon | reverse complement strand
AAATTATGGAAGAAAAGAAAATCAAGCCAAACACAGAAGAAAGTATGATTTCTTTTTTTGATTTTATAATTCCGAATAGCATGAACGGATAAATCAGGATAAGCAGAATTAATTGCTGTAATAGGTTTTTCATGAATACGCCCAATATATTATGCACGACAAATGGATTGCTGCCTTGTCCATATTGATAAAAGAAATCATAAGCTATCTTCCATGGCGCTCCGTACATCAGCCAATTATATCCGAGATGCATTAGGCCGAATGGGAACGCGCCCAAAATCATAAGCCAGAACTTTTTTCTGTTGTTTATTAATGCAAATAAATAAAATATGATAAAAAAGACGGGCGCGTATACTTTTAGTAAAAAGGAAAAGCCGAAAAATAGTCCGCTTAAAAAATGATCTGTTGGTCTTTCTTTAAGATAAAAATAGAACCCGAGAAGGATGAATACTGTGAGCGCATAATCTGAAAACAGGGTGTCTGCATAATAAACGAAAGGCGGATAAAACAGGTATAGTAAACCGGCAATAATGTCGATTTTCAAAAGACGCAATGTCTTAACAAATACGATAAAGCCAACAATGTGCAGAATCAATCCGAGAATAAACATGGCATGAAAGCCGAACCATGTAAATGGAGCAAGCAGAACATACATTCCAGGTGGATATCTGGGAAAATAACGGTCTCCATCGCTAATAAAATGATAGCCTCTTAGGGAATCTCCAATCCATAGCTTTCCCTGTCCGAGCAGATAAGCACCACGGACATAATGATGTTCATCATTAACCAAATAGTATTTAGGATAAAAAGCGAAGTATAATGCGATAAAAATAAGCAATGCTACAATCAGAATTTTTTGTCTTGCGTCCAAACCAGCGCATACCATTTTAATCCTGGAGATGATTTTCATCATAAAAAACATTCATTCTCGCTTATTTAAAATTTCCCATCAAACACCTGCGAAATCTTTTTAAACAAGCCACTTATCGTAAACGTATGCGAATTTTAGTAACAGGCGGAGCAGGATTCATAGGAAGCCACATCGTTGATGGACTCCTAAAAGAGAAGCACGAAGTAATAGTTCTCGACAACTTCTTCACAGGCAAGAAAGACAACATAGCACATGTAAAAAACAAGATAAACCTAGTAGAAGGAGACGTAAGAGACATAGAGCTATTGAAGAAAATCTCAAAAGACGTTGACGCAATACTGCACCAGGCAGCAATGCGCTCAGTACCAGTTTCTTTAACAAACGCGCCACTTTTCAACGAAGTAAACATCACAGGAATGTACAACATACTTGAAACAGCAAGAACAAACGGAATAAAACGAGTAATAGCAGCAAGCTCAAGCTCAGTATACGGAACAACAAAAACGCTCCCGTTAAAAGAAGAAGATGCGCCAAGCGCACTGCGAACAAGCCCGTACGCGATAACAAAATTTTCAGCAGAAGACTACTGCAACTGCTTCAATTATTTATACGGAATTGAAACAGCAAGCCTACGATATTTCAACGTGTTCGGACCAAGACAAGACCCAACATCACAATACGCAACAGTAATACCAAAATTCATACTCGCAATAAACAAAGGAGAACAACCAACAATATACGGGCACGGAGACCAAAGACTAGACTTCACATACGTAGAAAACATAGTAAACGCGAACATACTATCATTAACCGCAAAAGACATAGCAGGACAGGCAATAAACGTAGGAAACGGAAAAAACACAAGCGTAAACGAAATGCTCCAAAAAGTATGCGAACTGCTCAAAAAGAAAACAGAACCAAAAAAAGCACCATTCAGATTCAAAGGAGAAGACAGAAACACACTCGCAGACCTAACAAAAGCCAAAAAACTACTCGGATACACATCAAAAATCAGCTTTGAAGAAGGACTCAAAAAAACAGTCAAATGGTTCGTGGGTGACAAAAAATGAAAGAAAAAGTATGCCTTGTAGGTCTCGGATACGTAGGACTACCGTTGGCCGCAGCACTAAGCAAACACCTAGAAGTAATAGGATTTGACATTAGCAAAAAAAGAATCGAAGACCTCAAGAAAAACCACGACTGGTCACGAGAAATGACCGAGCAAGAACTCAAAGAAGCAAAAATTACGTACACAAATGACCCTGCAGACATCAAAAAAACAAACTTCATCATAATAGCAGTACCAACACCAGTAACAAAAGCAAACATACCCGACCTTGAACCAGTAAGATCAGCTGGCGAAATAGTAGGCAAAAACATACAAAAAGGAGCAATAGTAGTACTCGAATCAACAGTATATCCGGGAGTAACAGAAGAATACCTCGCGCCGATAATAGAACAAAATTCAGGACTCAAATGCGGTGTTGACTTCAAAGTAGGCTACAGCCCTGAAAGAATAAACCCAGGAGACAAAGAACACTCCATAGAAAAAGTCATCAAAGTAGTATCAGGAATGGACGAAGAAACACTCGAAAACGTAGCATACGTCTACAGCAAAGCCTGCAAAGCAGGAGTATACAAAGCAGCAAACATCAAAACAGCAGAAGCAGCAAAAGTCATAGAAAATACACAAAGAGACCTAAACATCGCACTAATGAACGAACTAAGCATAATATTCCACAAACTTGGAATTAGGACAAAAGACGTGCTTGACGCAGCAGGAACAAAATGGAACTTCTTGAAGTTTGTGCCGGGTTTAGTAGGAGGGCACTGCATAGGAGTAGACCCATACTATCTTACGTACAAAGCAGAAGAACTGGGATATCATCCAGAAGTCATACTTGCAG
>JAPLZR010000034.1 GCA_026394935.1 Candidatus Woesearchaeota archaeon | reverse complement strand
GTTAATGCTTATAGCGTGGGTTATTCGCGTTATGGTCCTGTGTACTCTTATGGTTATCCTTTCTATATGTATTACCCTATTTACTATGGTCCTTCTCCTGGCGTGTATTATCCGTACAATTATTACTATTATCCTGAGCAGGCTTACCCGTATTATTATCCGACTGATATTAAGCAGGATTCTGCTAAGCCTTCAGTGGCTTATCCTTATTATTCGCCTGGCGTCGTTGCCAGGAGCGCTTTAAACCAGCAGTGTGGTATTGTTAATAGCGTGCAGTTGGGCTGTGATTATGGCTTGGTTTGCGATTATACCAAGACTGATAAGCAGGGTGTGGGCGTTTGCACTGTTGCGTCTAATTATCCGTTTTACAGCTGAGCCCGCTTAATTTTGGTATTTCTTCTTTTAGGTGCTGTTCCAGTTTTTCTCTGTCTTTTGTATAATATGACGATCCTATCTTGACTGTGACCTTGTTGCCTGAATAGTTTATTCCTACGGGTATGAATGGTATTGGTCCAAGATATTTTTGTGCTTCAATGATTTGTTCCAGTACTGATTTGGGGCGAATGCTTATTGAATTCATTTCCTGCCATTTTCTTGTGCCCTCAGGGTGTATTACTGCTGGTTCTCCTCTTCTTAATCGTTCTATTGCTTTCTGCACCGCTCTTTCGTTTACGTAATGTCCTTCTTCCTTTGTCATTTTTCCTTTTCTGATTTCTTTTGCTCTTGCTATCTCTATGCCTCCATACATTTGGAAAAAATAATTGAATGGGAATGGAAAGCCTCGCATGACAAAACTGGGCAGTCGGCGTATTTGCCTGTATATGATATGTCCTTCGAGCGGAATGTCCAGCATTTGCTGGTGCTTTGGCAGTAGCACGCATGCTTCTTTTGGAATTTCTCCTTCGCACGCAAGTCTGTATGCTGTCTTGAAATAGAAATTAACGAAAATTTCACTTGTTTTGTACACCCAGTCTACTCTATCCATATCCTTCCAGTCTTGCCTGTTTCTTGTCGTATTCTTCAAGGTATTTTGGCGGTTTGATGCTTACAAAAGTGAAGCCCCAGTCGTTTAGCATTTTTTCTGCGTTGTTTGTTATTTTTGGTGCAGCGAGTATTCCTCTGACTTTCGTTATTCCTTTGCTTACCATTATCTTCTCTACATATCTTCGCAATTGCGTTACCGCTGATAGTTCTGCTCTGTACCTTTTGCACTCGACTACTGTCAGCACTCCGTTTTTGTCTACTCCGAGAACGTCGATAAACCCGTATTTTGTTTGTTCTTCCTGTGATACTGGCTTGAATCCGTCTTCTATCATTTCAGGATTGTTGTATATCATGTTGCTCATGTCTTCTTCTGTGCCTGATACCCTGATTACCTGTCCGTCTTCGAGTTTGTGGCTGTTGAAGAAGTGCATTTTGCTGATTGTGATTTCCATTGTTTCTTTTTGTGTTATGTTCTGGCTTTTGAGGATTAATTGGTCGTGTTCGCATCTTAGTGTGTAGCTGCTTCCTTGTTTCATGTAGTTTATTGGCGTGTTTCCTGTTGGCTGGTGCACCAGGAGTGTGTTGTCGTTTTTTATCATTATTATTCTGTCTCCCCAGTCAAGGAAGCTTTCTGCTCTTCCGGAATACCTGATTCTGCATTTGCAGGAGAATACTATTGTTTCATTTCTAGCAAGAGCGTCATTCAGTAATATTTGGTATTCTTCTGTTTTCATGAGAATTTGTGGTTGCTTTTGAATAATCTGATTTTTATTTTTGCTTCTTTGAGCAGTGCTATCGCGTCGTCGTCTGGATAGAGCACTTTAGCAACTATTTCCTTTATTTGTGCGTTGATTATCATTTTTGCGCAAGTGACGCAGGGCGTGAATGTTGTGTAAAGTATTGCGCCGTCTGTGCTGATGCCGTGGACTGCTGCCTGTACTATGGCGTTTTCTTCAGAATGGCAGCAGATGCATGGTTCTGAATAAACTCCTGATTTGATTTTGCCTAAGTGGCGGTTTTTGCATCTTTTGCATCCGCCTTCGTTGCAGTGTTTGACTCCTTTTGGCGAGCCGTTGTACCCTGTTGAGATGATTCTTTTGTCTCTCACAAGTATTGTGCCTTTTCCTGCTGATAGGCAGGTCGAGCGTAATTTTATTGTTTCCGCAATCTGCATGAAGTATTCATCCCAGCTTGGTCTGCTCTGCTGTAATTTGTAAAGGTAGTCTTCCACCAGCCTGTCGACTTTTTTGCGCAGTTCTTCCAGCGTTCCGTCATTGTTGATTATGACTTTTGCCATTTTTGCCACTTTGTGAATTTGCATTGCTGCCGGGTCGTCTGACATTTCTTTTTCTTCTGCATCTTTTAGTGCTTTGAGTGTTGTTGGGTCTTGCTCTCGGTTTCTTTCCACCAGTCTTCTGAGGCGTTCTGTTTGTGGTGCTGCAATGTTGATTAGGATTGCGTTTTCCCGTGCCAGTATTGTTTTTGCTTCGTCAATATTTCTTATCGAGGTTATGGCGTAGTTTTCCCCGTCTTGCACTTTCTCAAATGCTTTTTCAGCTAATACGCTGCTTCCGAATTCTGCGCGTAATTCATTTCCCAATGTGAAAAGGTTTTCTCTGGTTATGGGAATTTTTCTTTTCTTTGCTTCTTCTCTTATCATGTCAGAAAGCGATATGTGGAAGAATCCTTTTTCTTTCAGAAATTCAGCTACTGTGTCTTTTCCTGCTGCGTATAAGCCTGTAACTCCAAATATCATGGTATTTTTGAACTGCAGGGTATATTTAAGATTTCATAAACTGCAGTAGAATGGTTGCAGTTTACACTTTTGAATAGATAGTAAGCGTGCCATAAATGTATATAAGCAGGATTGACATCAAAATCATCTATATTCTCGCTAAAGAGGTGCGCGTCGTGAAAAAGAGGTTGGACCTTTGAGTCCAGAGGGGGCCGGATGGCCCCTTTGATATTATTATCAGCTCATTGCTTCTTCTGCGTTTTGGTCGTCTGCATTTCGGAAGAAAACGTCAAGGTCTTTGTTTTTTAGTTTCTCTTTATAGTCTACTGCTACTGCCATAGTACCCCTCTTTTTTTTGTAAAAAATTTCTTTCGTCGTCCGATTTTTTTCTGACTTTTGTATATTTAAAGATGGTTATTCCACAATATAGATACTGTACTATTCAGAGTGGTGACATTACGAGAACTGCGCTAGGTTTTGTACTGAGTGCTTGATTATTTTTCCGGAATTAGCGTCTATCTTGATGTTTACCGTCTTTAAACTCTGTGTGAAATAGGTAATGTTGAACATTGTGTGTCCTTCTGTGTTTTGTATGATGAAGAAATGCTTTATCGCAATTTCTTTGTATTCTTTGAAGCACTTCTCAGCAATCTGCAGTGCTTCTTCTATTGTCAGCTTGACTTCTTCTGGTCTTAATGGCTGTATTGTTCCTTCTGACCTTAGCACTTCCTGCTCGTCTGTTTTTTGCACATCGTCAGATACAAAGAACGTCACCATTCTTTCTTTTTCTGGATTGTAAAAGCCGACCTGCACGCAGTTTTTGTTTGCTTCGTCGAGCATTACGAACGCGTGTGCCAGATAATATTCTTTGTTCTTCTCGTGCCATTCTTTGAATATTGGGTGTCTTGTCAGTTTTGCAAGTGTTGTGTGGATGTCCATTATTTCACCAGTCCTTGTGCCACTCTTTTAACTATATGTATTCCGTACTGTATTCCTTTGTTTGGGTGGAAGTGCATTGCTTCTTTGAAAACATAAATCAGCGGGTATTCGTGTTTTGCTCTGGGTTCTGGTATTCTGAATAATAAGAGTGCAGTCAAAAATCTTAGTATTCCGCTTAGTGCAAAAACAAATGGTATTCCTACTAATATCCAGCTTGCGTGTTCTGTCAGGTATCCTCCTATAAGCGGCGCTATTACCATTGGTATGCTTGTGTAGAGGTTGTATTCTGCTATCTGCATTGCTTTTTTGCGCGAGTCAGATATGCATAGCAATAGGTTGTATCTTGAGATGTCTGCTGTTGCCCAGACTAGTCCTGAATAGATTTGTACTGGTATGATTAGCCAGATGTTTTGTTTTGTGACTGCTAAATAGAATAATGGCACGAGTGCTGTTCCTATGTGTCCTAGTATTGCTATTGGTTTGTCTCCGTATTTGTCTGTTAGCCTGCCAACGTATCTGGAGGCGGTTATTTGCGCAAGTGTTGCTAATGCTGATGCTATTCCGTAAAAGAAGTAGTTCATTTCCAGGTTTTTTAGCATGTAGACTGCGAAGAACGGTGATGCCAGCATGTATGCGAAGTAGAACATTGTGCTGAAGAGCACGAACTTTTTCATTGGTCCGTCTAGTGTTAGGAATTCTTTGATTGAGTGGTGGTCGTGGTCTTTGTATGCTGGTTCTTTCAGTCTTGTCATTGCTATTGTTGCAAGCACTGCCAGTAGTGCGCCGAATGCGAACATTAGTGCGAATCCGGTTGGGCTGTCTTTTGGGAACTGTTTTAGCCAGAGTCCTCCTATGACCAGTGTTACTGTTCCGCATGCCGATATTATCTTGTATCTTTGGCTGCTGAAGTCTCCCATGTGTGTTGGAGGCACCAGGTCTGCAAGCATCGAAGTGTATGCTGGGTCTGTTATGCTTTCGCAGAGCTTGACGAGCAGGTAGAATATGATTATCATCAGTATTGGTTCTTTGAACAGGAATGGTGCTGCGAGTATTGGTATCCAGAATAGTCTGCCGAGGCTGAAGAGTACGTAGATTTTTTTTCTTGCAAAGTGTTGTACGAGTTCTGAGCCTGGTATTTGTGTTATTATGTATGCCATCCATGGCAATGCGCCTAGGAGGCCTACTATTACGTTTGATGCTCCGAGTGCAAGTGCAAATGCTACGAGATACGCTGATGTTAGCCCGTCAAATGCTGCCCAGAGTCCTGCGTTTGTGAGAAGTATTTTTTTGTTCATATGTTGAATACCATTCCTTCTGGTCCTGGATTGCAGATTAGTGTTTTGCCTTTTTTCTGTTTGACTCTGAAGTTTTCGTGCAGGTGTCCTGATAAAGCAAGTACCGGCTTGTATTTTCTGATGAATTCTGCGTAGCTTTCACAGCCTACGTGTCCTGCCCAGTTGATGTAGTCGAGTTTTGTGTTTCTTGGCGGTGCGTGTGTTAGTAATATTAGTTTGCCTTTGAGTTTTTTCTTGTTATTTTTAATCAGTCTGTCAAAGTCTTTGTCTCTTCCTGATTTGCCTCGCGTGTAGAACCCGCCTCCGCCGTGTGATATTATCGTGTATGGTCCTATTGATGTTACTTTGTTGTGCGCAAAAATGAGGTATGGATGTCTTTGGCAGAGTTTTTTCAGGACTGGTCCTGTTTCGTGGTTGCCGTGGATGATGAATACTGGTATTTTCAGCTCGTTTAGCCTTCGCAGTACTGCTTCCAGGTATTGTTCGAAGAATGAAAGGTCTCCAAGGCAGAATATGATGTCTGGTTTTTCTTTTTTGATTTTTTTCTTGATTTTCTCGTAAGCAATTATGTTTGCGTGCAGGTCTGCGAATGCGAGTACTTTCATGTTAGTCAAGAACTTTGTTTGTATTTATATTATTATCTGGGGAATGCTATTTCTATTATCTTTCTGTACGTGTCAAAGTTGCCTAGTACGTATGTTTCTATCATCATTCCTATTGCCAGCACGCATATGGCTGCTAATAGGAGTAGTAGGTTGTACTTGAGTATGGTCGTCATTTGTTTTGAGAACATTTTTTGTTTTACTATTCCGTCAGAGAGTGAGCTTCCTGAGATTGCTGATAGCATGTAGCTTAGTCCTTCCATGAATGTGTGCGGGAATACGCTGATGATTATCAGCACGAAAAGGATGACTGGGTTTAGTGTTGATTGGAGTGCTGCTGTTTTTGCGAGGTTTCCGAATACTGTTCCCCATACGCTTGCGTTCCAGGCTACGAAGATTATTCCTCCGTTGCCTGCTATTAATGACAGTAAGAAGCTCATTCCCAGTACTTGGAGGTTCCAGGTGAATAGTTCCCAGAATAGTGGGAAGCTGAAGTTTGATGCTTGTCCTGTGGCTACTGCCAGCTGTACTTGAAACAGGTGTCCTGCTGCGAGTGATGGCAGCATTATTGAGAAGAATGCGAATGTGAAGAATATGCCGAAGAAGATTGAGGCGTATACTTTTGCGTGTGGTATTACATCTGTGAAGAATTGTTTGACTGTTGGTTTTTTCTGTTGTGTTATTTCTTCGCTGTTTGTCAGTTTTGACAGCGAGGGCATCAGGAACAGGCAGGTTATGCCTAGTGCTATGAGCGCTGGGTCTCTTGGAAACATCATTATTGCTATGAACAGTCCTAGTATTGTGTATCCTACGCCTAGTAGAAATCCGTATCCTGGGTGTTCGTGTAGGAATTGTGCGCTGTAGAGCTCTTCAAGGACCATATTGCTGTCTTTCGTTTGCTGCTTTAAAAAGGATAGTTATGACGTGGGAGTGATTATCTCACTGCGTAATAGTCTTCCAGAACAATATGCCCTACCTGATCCAAAGTTATTTGTTTTGCGAGTTTTGCTCCTGCTTCGTCTAACTGTACTCCTATCAATGAAACTGTTATTCCTGCGCTTCTGGCAACGCTTACTGCTTGCAGTGTTTCCTTCTCAGGTTCCAACCCAACCGTCGGCAGTGCGTCTGTGAGTATTATCAGGTGTTTGGTTTCGCCTGTTGCTGGAAATAGTTCTACGCTTTTTGCTATCATTGCTGCAAAGTCTGTTTGCCTGCATGCTTTGATGTGTGCTACTGCGTTTAGTATTGCTGGGAAGTCTCTTGTTGGCGGCAGTGCTGATTTTATCTCGCTGCCGAATACTACTACTCCTACGTCGTCTTTGTCTTGTATTGCGTTGTAAGCGAGTACTATTCCTGCTCTCTTGCAGGTATCTAACTTCCGGCCTTTCATGCTTGCTGATGAGTCTAAAGCGAATATTATGGAGACTTTTCCTCTGCCTTCGCGTTGTGATGTCATCAAATCATCGCCCATCAATTTGTTGTGCTGTCTTTTTATTGCCATGTGGATTGACCTTTTCAGGTTCAAATCCTTGTATCTGTCTCCTTGTCTGTATTTTCTCGTGTCTGTTTTCTCTCCGTAATGCGAGGTTTTCTTGTTTACTTTCTCGCCGATTTTGTCTTTTGTGATGAAATTGTCAAGTTCTTTTATCAGGACCATGGCGCCGAGTTCTGTTCCTTTTTCTGTTATCATGCCTTCGTTGTCTAGCAGTTTGTCTTCTTTGAGTTTCTCAACATTTTGGTACAGCGCTTTCTGGAGTTCTTTTCTGAATTCTGGTATTTTCAAATTCTTTTCAATATAATTAGGGTCGTACCCGGTCAATAATCTTATCAGTTTTTCTCCAAGTAGCTGTTTTGTGATAGAAAAATTCTGGACCATTTGCGTGAAAAGCAGGCTTGGCGTGAATGCTCCTATGCTTCTGTTTCCTGCTTCGTGTATTAGTTCTGCGTGTTCTATTGTTGTTTTGTCAGAAGCTAGTACTGAGTTCATCAGTTTATCTTCTGCGTATTGTTTGTGCAGCTTGCCCTGCGAACTTTCGCCTTCAGAAATGTCTTTTATTTCTTGTTCGATGTCAAAGACCACCACCACCGGATAACTCGGGGTGCTGGCTCGAGAATGCATCAAATTGTTCTTTTATGAACTCTTCGTTTGTTTGCAGATATTTGATGCTTGGTTTTAGTTCTATTCTGTGCGCTAGTACTGATACTATCGCTTCTGTTATGTCTTCTATTGTTACTGTTTTTCTTTTTGATAGGAATGCGTTTGCCTGTGCTCGTTCGTATATGCCTATTGATGCTCTTACGCTTGGTTTTTTGAGTATGTTTTTGTGTTCTCTTATTGTTCTTACAAAGAGTATTGCGAGTGATAGTAAGTCATCATCGAATGCCAGGATTTTTTGTCCTTTGTCCAGTACTATTCTTTTTTCTATGTCCAGGCTTTCCGGGTATCCCATGTGTACGATGTCGAATCTGTCCATGAAGACGTCTGATAGCTTCTCAGTGGCAGCAGTTTCTTCCGGGTTCATTGTGCCAATAAAAATGAAATTTGCTGGAAGCTCTACAGTGTATGCTCCGAGTGTTGCTTTTCCTTCTTCAAGTACCTGCAATAACGAATTCTGTAGTTTTTCAGGGCACCTGTTTACTTCGTCAAAGAATAGTATTCCGTAATTCGCCTTGAATATTTTGCCTGGCGTGAATGCTTGCAGGCTTGTTGGTCCGAATTGGAGTGCTTTTACAGGGTCTATGTCTCCCAGCAAATCTTCAACTGTCAGATCTGGGCTTCCTTGTACTCTTACAAATCTTTCTTCTCCTGCTACTTTTTTTGTTTTAATCTTTTTTGTCTGGCATTCTGGGCATAGTGGTTGTTTTGGGTCGCAGTGGTATTGGCATTCGTTTAGTGTTAGTGTTGGCAATAGTTTTGCCACGTTTTTCGCCAGTGTTGTCTTGCCTATGCCTGGCGGTCCGAGTATTATCAGGTGTCTGTCCATCAGTAAAGCGCTTTTCAGCTGTCGTTTTGTTCTTTCCTGTCCGAGAATATCTGTAAATGGATCTGTTTGCAGGAATACCTTTTGGAAATGTTCACTCATAGCCTTTGCTCTTAGGAAATGTTGCTTTAAATACTTACCGCTTGTATCGTTTTATTGTTTTTTTGATTAAGGGTTTTGCGTGTTTGCGCGCTCTTTTGAATTCTCGTTTGATTTCTTTTTTTGCAAAAGTCTTTATTCTTTCTTTTTCTGCTTTTATTTCTGCCACAAATGCTTTTAGCAGTTTTTTTGCTTCTGGCTTGTTCATCACTCCTGCTTTTATCAGCATTTTGAGCTCTTTTTCAATTTTTTGTTTGGTTTTTGCTGCGATGTTTAGTCCCATTCTTGCCATTTTTCTTATTCTTTTTGCCATGTTACCACCTCTCGTGATTATCGTATTTTGGTTTGCCTTCTCTTGTGATTGATATGAACAATGCCAGGATGAATATGCCTGCTATTGCCAGGCATAATAAACTGATTATGCTGTATGTTTCCAGTTTTGGTCCGAATCCAGTCAGTAATGCTCCTGCCATTATCAGCGCTGCTGCTATCATTGAATAGCTTAGCCTGTTGCTTGAGAGGTTGATGTCTTTGCCTAAGTGCCTGAATTTTGTGTCATCTAGGTGGAAGTCCACTCTTCCTTGTTTTATCGCATCAAGCGCGTCTACTGTTTTCCCTGGTATTTCCGCTATTGCTTCTGCGAATGATTTTGAGCGTTCTGTGAATCTTTCAAGAAGTTTTCCTGGTGTTTGTTTTAGGAGTTGTGCAATTTTCGGCTGTGAATACTCTGCAAAGTTGAACTTGGGATCGAGTTGTTTTGCTGTTGATTCTGCAGTCATCATTCCTTTGCCTAATAGCACTGTGTCTTTTGGCATTTGTATGTTGTAATTGAAGCATAGTACAAACAATTGGTGCATCAGGTGTGTTACTTTTCTTTGTTCTGGACTGCTATCCCACCATTTTGTCACTAATTCCTGGACTGCGTTTACGAATTCTTTTACGTTTGTTTTGCTTGATGGTGTTCCGTAGGATAGCAGGACTTCTGAAATTTTTTGTGAGTCTCTTTCAATTATTGCAAGGTATAGTTTCAGTCCTAATTCGCGTGTTTTTTTCTCGAGGTGTCCTACTATGCCGAAGTCCAGGAGTCCTATTTTTCCGTTTTTCATTAATAGTATGTTTCCTGGGTGGAGGTCTGCGTGGAATGTTCCGTTTTTGAATATTTGGTCGAGGAATGCGTCAATTAATAGTTTTGCGACGTGTGGCTTGTCTTTTTTGTTCAGCTCAGAAAGTTTTGTTCCGTCAAGGTATTCCATTGTCATTACTTTTTCTGTTGTGTATGCCCAGTATACTTTTGGTATGACGACTGAGCGCGATTGTGTTTTTTGTATTTCGTCTATGTGGCTTGCTTCTATTGTGAAGTCTAGTTCTTTTTTTGTGTAATTTTCAAACTCGTCAATAATCAGCGGTATGTTGATATTGTTGTGCAGGTGTTTCTGCAGTTTTTGTGCCAGGTATCGTATGATGTCTATGTCTGCTGAGAATGTTTTGGATACGTTTGGTCTTTGTACTTTTACTGCTGCTGCTTGTCCTGTTTTTAGTCTTGCTTTGTGTACTTGTGCTACGCTTGCGCTGCCTAATGGTTTTGCGTCGATGTGGCTGAATGGTGTTTTTCCGAATTCCTGCGTGATTGCCTGTTCCACTGTGCTTAATTCTTCCGGAGGCACTTCGTCAAGCAGTTTAGCGAATTCATCGCAGTATTCCTGTGGTATTAGGTCTGGTCTGATGCTTAGGAGTTGTCCGAGTTTGATGTATGCTCCTCCCAGTTCTTCCATCGACAGTCTGAGTTT
>JAPLZR010000019.1 GCA_026394935.1 Candidatus Woesearchaeota archaeon | reverse complement strand
AATGCCTGAGTTGGTTCTGCAGATGCTCCAGCCACTACCTTGTCAGGTCCTGAATGGAGTATGTCTTCTTTTTCGCCTGCAAGTGCAATTTTGCTGCCTGCAAGACCTGCTGCGCCTGCTAAACTGGCAAAAAGTGCTCTTCTTCTTGAAAATTGGTAGTCATTCATCTATATCATCAAATAAATTAGAGTATATAAATCTTTGCTTTTTAACCACTATATAGTAGTGATTACTTTACTCTGAGTGTTTTGGTCTGTAAAAGCCTGGTTTCGTCTTTGTATTTGACCAGCACTACGTAATTGATTACTGTATTCACGTCAGAGTTTGCTACAAAAGCATTGTTCGTCCAGGCTTCAACTCCTGGTGTTGGGTCGTACATGAACCTGTTTGAGGGCAGTATGTTTCCTTTGACGTTATTTGTGCCGTACAGTTGTATGTCTCCTTTTGGTCCAACTTCGGTGACGAGTATTGTAACGCCGTCGTGACCTGTTGTTTCTTCTTCAGTTATTGGCGGGCTGCCTGTTGTCGCCTTATCAATTACCAACTTCCCAAACAAAGGGGTGCCGGGTCTTACGCTTGCAGTTTCAGGTGTGCCGATAGTGTATGCATGAATGTTGAACTCGACCCTGCCAAGTCCTGCATCCTCGGAAGCGAGGCTGGTTGCTCCGCCTGTGATTTTGGACATTATGCCTTTTTGACTCGAACCGATTGTGCGGTAAACATATGCATCTGCAACCGATGCGCATATTAAGACTGCCATGAGAATTAATAATATTTTTTTCATATTATTCACCTCTTGTTTACTGTATTTCTTCTCTCTTTAAAAACATTATCTCTTGACTGTGTTGCCGGAAACAGTGTCAACAAGTGTGCTTGGCTTTCCTTCTTTTTCTCCTTCGTATATTATGAAGTCAACGTCGAATTTTTCTAATTGTTCGAGTTTTGTTGCAGGGGGTTTTCCTTCAAGATTTACCGAAGTTTTTACTATAGGTTTTCCAACTTTGGCAGCCACGTCAGAAATCCAGTGGTCTGGTATGCGTATTCCCAGGTTTTTCAGTCCCATGTTTGTTTGCGGGCATACTGCATCAGCTCTTTTTAGGTTGATTATCAGCGTGTATGGTCCTGGCAGTTTTAACAGCCATGCTTTTGCGTGGTTTGTCAGGCTGCAGTTCTCTTTTATCCACTCTATTGATGGTGCGATTACAGAGAACGGCTTTGCCGCTCTGCCTTTCATTTTTCTGACTCTTTTTACTGCTTTGTCGTTTGTTGCATTGCACCCTATGCCGTATATGGTGTCTGTTGGGTAGATGAATACTGCTCCTTTTGCTATTTCTTCTATTACTTCTTTGTTTATGTCTTTTTTAGAGTAAACTCGCATATAACTGAAGTAAAGAGAGGTAATTAAAAAAGTTATGCTGACAGGTAGCCTTGCCAAAAGCCTGCTGTGGCGCCGTCAACCTCGTCTTCTTCTTCAAAGTAGTCTATTGAGCCGTCATCGTAATAGTCTACCATGCTCTCGACCTCTGGCAGGTCTCCTTCGTCAGTGCTTTTATTTGTTCGAAAAACAGTTCTTGTATGTTTTCCATATTTATCACCTCTTGGCTAGAATTCTTGGTTTAACCCTTTATATACGCCACGCGGGTGGTTGTCCAGTGTCCAGTGGCTTATTTGAGCATGTTCAAAGAGGTTTTTCGTGAAGCAATCAGTATTAGAGCTGAGCGAATAGGTGCTATATCTGGTTCTGCACCTATCTTTAGGATGGCTGCTAGTTCTTCATCAAGCAATGTTGCTCGCTGGTCGTTGCACATCTTTTTTTGTTCTTTTGCCTTTGCAGCCAAGAATGTGAGGTTTTCAGCGAGTGCTTTCATTTGTTCCTCGTTTTTTGGCATTCCTGCGATTTTTGGAAGAAGTTCTAATAGTTTTTCTGCGCGTTCTGCTTTTTCAGTTTGTATTTGTTCGAATGTCTTCATATTCTAAAAGAACAAAAGTGGTTTTATAAACATTGCTAGAATTCGTCCAGTGACTTGTTCTTGTCAGTGACTAGGGTTGTGGTGCCTTCTTTTCCTCCCATTATTTTTTTGGTTTCTATGAACCCTCCTTTTTCTAGTGTTTCTATTCTTCTTTGGAAGGTTTTGTAGGTGGCTGTTCCGCCTTTTTCTTGGTAAATCTTGTACAGGTCTCCTATCTTGCCGGATTGTGCTTTGACTAGCTGCAGTATAGTTTTTGCCTCTTCGTTGAGTGCTTCTGTTGGTTTTATTGAGAAGTCTGAGAGTTTTGCAAGTGCTTTTTCTGCGTGTTCGGTAAGTATTTTCGTGGAGCTTTCGTCTTCTGCAGCAAGGCCTGCTTCTCTTAGCAGGTGCAGTCCTGCTCTTATGTCTCCGCTTGAGATTGTTTTTTCAGCGATAAGATTGAACGCAGAGTCTTCCCATCTGTTTGGTGTGAACGCGAACTCAATGCGGTGCTTGAGTATGCCGGCAATCTCTTCCATTGAATAGGGCTGGAAGTCTATTTTTTCCGGCATTAGTCTTGATCTTATTCTTTCGTCAACGAGTGAGTACCATTGCGGGTGGTTGGTTATCATTAGAATGGTTTTTTTTAGTATGTCTGTGAAGATATTGTACAGGAAATCAACATCTTCTACTTTATCTACTTCATCAAATGCAAAGACTGCTGCTTTTTTGTTGGTTATGTTCTGTATTATTTTGAACAGGTCTTCTGTGTTCTTGTTTTGTATGAATTTGTAGCCCAGTTGCTCGCACAAATCCGCAAATATCTTGTATGTTGTATTCTTCTGCCAGCAGTTGACGTATAGTACTTGGATGTCTGGCGCGTTGACGTCTGGGTTTTCTTCTAGTTCTTTTAAAACCAGTTTTACCGCGGCTGTTTTTCCTATTCCTGGCGCGCCTGAAATTAGGCAGTTTCTTCCTGTTCTGCCTTGCAGCAATGGTTTTATGCAGTTGGCAATGCCGTGGTGTTGTTCTTCTCTGAACGGCAGATTTTTGGGAAGCCATTCTGGGTCTAAGGAGTCCTCGTTCTTGAAAAGAGATTCTCCTGCAGATAAGTCTTTCAACCCCATATTGAGAATTCCGAGAAAACAGATATAATAAGATTGTGGTGCTTGATTATCTTAATCTTGTTCCGCAGTAATGGCAGAATCGGTCTGTTGGTTGTACTGTGATTCTGCATCTTGGGCAGAAACTGCCAGGAGCGGGCTGATGTGTGTATTGTGGAATTGTTTGTTTTTCCGCTTCTGTTTCTTTGGGCTTTAGCACGAACAGGTAAACGAGTTTGCCGATGCCTATTGCAGTGAAAAGCAGTCCTATCCAGGCGAACCAGCTTACTTTGCCTCCCATTATGCCGGAAGTTATTGCTATAAACAAGCCTACTCCTATCCAAGCCCACCAGGGTATTTCAGCCATGTTTCATTATCTTAAATCCTGTGTATTTTTGCAGGACTTTAGGAATTTCAACGCTTCCGTCTTCTTTCTGGGAGTTTTCAAGAATGGCAACTAGCGCGCGGGTAGTGGCAACACAGGTGCTGTTTAGTGTGTGCACGTAAGGTCGTTCCTGGCCTTCCTGGTATCGTATGTTTGAGCGGACTGCTTGGTAGCTTGTGCAGTTGGAGCACGAGACAACTTCTCGGAAAGCGTTCTGTACAGGGCACCAGGCTTCAATGTCGTATTTTTGCAGATGACAATCTGCTCGACCTTGTTGAACTGGTGTACGCGGAAAATGCCCTTCTGATCCTTGCCGTGAGCACCAGCTTCTTTCCTAAAATTTGTTGAATACCCTGCGAGCTTTATTGGTAATTTGTCAAGTACTTCGTTCATGTGCATTGCAGTCAAAGGGTGTTCTGATGTTGCGATTGCGTAGAGGTCTTCGCCTTCTATTTTGTACATGACGTTCTCGAAGTCTTCAAGGCTTACAACGCCTTCGTATGCTTTTCTTGATATCATGAATGGGGGTACTATTGGCGTGTATCCTTTTTCGCTCATGAAGTCAATGGCGTAATTGGCTATTGCCATCTCGAGTTTGACTAAATCTCCTTTCAAAAAATACCAGCGGTTGCCTGAAATCTTTGCAGCCCTTTCTAAATCTGCCCAGTTGTTTTTTTCCATTAAGTCTACGTGGCTTATTGGTGCGAACTTGAATGTTGGTTTCTTTCCAACAGTTTTAACAACTTTGTTCTCTGTGTCGTCTTTGCCGTAGGGCACGCTTTCGTGAATCATGTTGGGAATCTTGAACAGGCAGGTTTTGATCTTGTCCTGCAGTTCTGCTAGTTGTTTTTCTGCTTCTGCTATGATTTTGGGAATGTCTGCTGCTTCTTTTATCAGTTTTGAGGCATCTTTGCCTGCTTTTTTTGCCTCATTTATCTCCATTGAGACTTTGTTTCTTCTTGCTCTTGCCTGGTCGACTTTTGTTTTAAGTCCTCTCCATAGTTCATCATTTTTCAATACAGAATCAAGGTAATTCAGGTATTCTGGAATTTGTCTTTTGCGCAGGTTCTCGCGCACAACATCAGGGTATTGTCTGATGTAATTTATGTCTAGCATTTTATGCACCTGTGAAGCTGACTTTTTCTCCGTGGTCAAGGGCGTCGTTTACTACTTTGCCTAGTTTGTTTGATTTCTTGATTCTTACTACTCCTTGCTTGCTCACAGCAAAAGTTGCCAAATATTCATTATTTACGTAAATGTCTACGTCTTTGCCTGAATAATTGTCTCCTAATAGGAATTCTGAGTGTTTGCTGCTTCCGGACATTCTGTATGGTATTTCTTTTCCTGTTGGCTTCTTCGGCTGAGTCTCCAGTTCACGAACATCGAGGCCAATTCCCAACTGCTGTTCTAATGCTTGTATGTTTTTGCCTTGTGTACCAATAATAGCCGGAATATACTTTTCAGGCACGTATACTGTTGCCCTGTTGTCGTTTACGATTTCTACTCTTACGTCTTCGCTGTATCTTTGGAATGTTCTTTCCAGTTGTTTTGCCGCTAGTGCTTTTGCTCCTGTTGCTTTTTCTTCTCTGACTGGAACAACAACCGTCTCCTCGCCATAAGAATAAATTTCGGCAACTGGCTTGTTGGTTTCAAAATCATTGATGACTACTACTGGTCTTGCAAGGTCTGCTTCTGTCATGCCTGCAGGAACTTTGACGATCATATTAATGCATAATACTTGGTCTACTTTGCCGTGTTTGATGAATACGACTGTGTCAATTACGTGCGGTATTACTCCTAAGTCTATTTTTCCGATAAAGCGCTGGATTGCATCTAACGGGTTGGTGCCGTGGACTACTCCTACCATTCCTACTCCGGCCAAACGCATGTCTGCAAACAGCAAAAAGTCAGGAACATTGCGCATCTCATCAAATAGTGAGTAGTCTGGTCTTGACAGCAGGAGAACATCATGAACTTCCTCGGGCGAGCTTCTGCTGTATGATAGTTGAGTGATCGTATCAGGCAAAACAAGGTCTCGTGGCGCTTCTACTGTTTTTACTACTTTGCCGAGCTCTGCATATTGTTCTGCCAGTGCTTGTGCGAATGTGCTTTTTCCCATGCCTGGCGCGCCTGCTATCAGTATGCCTTCTGCATTTTTTGAAAGTCTGTCTCTTAGTTTTTCCGTCATTTCATAGTCTTTCATGGCTAATTTTCTCACTGGTCTGACTGCAGTGATTTCCCAGTTGTCGCTGAATGGCGGTCGTAAAATAACAGTTCTGTAAAGTCCGAGCTGGACAATTGTCGAACCCTCTCTTTGAATCTCCAAAAAGCCGTCTGTTCTGCATCCTGCTTCTTCTATGATTTCGCGTGAGATTTCTTTTATTTCATCTGCAGTCATTAGTTCTTTGCCGACTGCGACGAACTGCCAGTTTCCTGGTGTGCCTTTTTTTGCCATTGGCAGTACTCTGTCTCTCAAATGAGCTGACATTGTTGTTTCATCAAAGAAAGCGTCGAGCTTTAACGGCTTGGGACAGTATTCTTTTTGTGGTATGTAGATTACTTTTATGCCTCTTGCTTCTGCTACTTTTGCTTGTACTTTGTCAGCTGTCATCAAAGTAGCGTCTTCTTCGTAGGCTAGCTGTCTGATGATAGAGTCAATCTCGCCAAGCTTGGCATACCTTATCTCGCTGGCTATAGGGCGCTGACCGGAAAATCTGAGTGACAGTCTTTTCTTTGCAGACATTTCTTGTAAGCGTTTTATTTCGTCTATGCCGATATAGCCGGATGCTTTGCCTGCATTTGCCTGGTGTTCTAGTTCTGCAAGTACTGCTTCGTGAATTATGAGTTCTCCTACTTGAAGCTCTCCATTTGCTAGTTGTTCGCTTACCAGCCCCTGTATTATTACAGACGTGTCTGGTATTAGTTTTTCAACGCTCTTTTGCATATCAGGAATGGAGAAATGGGTGTTTATAAATGTTTAGAATAAGTTCACAAACCATCCCAAAAATCTTTTGTGCCATGGCACTCCTGTTACTTTGACGTAAGTGTTGGTTCTGGCAGCATACTCTTTGCCGAACACGTCTTTGTACGAAACGTCGATATCAAACGTGGGGTAGCTGGAGTACAGTTGGTCTGAGCGTATGTTTACTACAACGTCTTGGTCTATGAGCAGTTCTCCCACGTCGACTGTTGCAGAGGCTCCTCCTCCGTTGACTTTTACTGTCGCGTTTTGCGGGAATGATGCGCTTTCGCGTACGAGCCTGAACTTTAAGGCGAATGTTTCGCCGTAGTTTGTTTCTTCGGGCGCTGCAACATTTTTTATTGTGATTTTTGGGCTGTCAAGTCTGATTATTGTGAGCACTGCTTTTTTGGCGATTGTGCCTGATGTTGCTGTGACCTCGACTTCGTGCGGCCCAGGAGCGGCAGCTGGAACGTTGAAGGATAATTGCAGGCTGTCTTTTGCAAAAACAGTGACTTCTTTGCATTCTTTCAGGCATACGTTTGCAGTTATCTTGCTGTCTGCCCTGTTTTGCAGGAGACAGTTTAATTTTCCAGT
>JAPLZR010000067.1 GCA_026394935.1 Candidatus Woesearchaeota archaeon | reverse complement strand
AGCCAGTTCATATCCACTTCATCCATCTTGTAAGCAGGCACGTAAATCTCGTCAGGATTAGTATCCTCAATACGCAAAATAAGCTTCCCAGAATATTCCTTGCAGTAAAGATGAGACAAAGCAAAAACAATAGCATGACCGATATGCATAGGACCAGAAGGCGAAGGAGCCAAGCGCATCACAACCTTTCCCTTCTCCATGCCGTGCAGAGGCTTAAGCGTTTTCTCCTCAACAATCTTTTTTTCAACCAGTAATTCAGGAGCAATCTTTTCCAACTCAGCTAACTGCTTTTCAACAGGCATCAAACGGACTTCTTCACAGATTTTCTTAATATCAAGAGAAAGAGTCTTCAGCTCTCCTTTCAGCTCAGGACGCTCGGCAAGCAATTTACCTATCACAGACCCCATATTAGGCACGCCATTGTACCTGCGCGCGTTGTCAAGCGCATACTTTCTTACCGAACTCTTAAGAGATGGCTCCATATGTCCAAGAAGTAAATAGTCAGTATTTAAAGATTTAGCCAATACCTTTTTCGTTACCAGACTGGGATAACTTTATACCTGAAAAAGGGCAAAAGCATAAATACCAGTTATAGACAATTTTGATTATTCATAACATTTGTCAAAATTGTCTAAGAGGACTTTGACAAAAATATAGGTTATTCAAAGTCCTCTATAGAGAAAACCGCTTGAGGGGATAACCATGAAAAAAGAATCAACAAACTTTAACACGTATCTAATAATTGTAATAGTGATAGCAATAGCAGTCGGACTGTATTTTATGATAGCAGCGCCAACTCCAAAAGAAAAAGCGCCTGAAATAGAAACAAAAGAAGTAGTGCTGAACCTGCTCGGCACTGACTGCAAAGAATGCTTCAACATCAGCATAGCAGTCGACTTCATCCAAAAACAAAAAACGATAAACGTAAAAGAAACAAAAGAGCTAAGCATAGCTGACTCAGAAGAACTAATCAAAAAATACAACATCACAAGACTGCCGGCAGTAGTCATAACAGGCAGCACAGAAAACCTAACAATACCGAACTTTGACAGAACAGCAGATGCACTCGTATTTGAAAAAGCACCAGCACCATACTATGATGTCGCAACAAAAAGCATCAAAGGAAAAGTCAGCGTCACAGTCCTGGAAGAGCCAGCCTGCAAAGAATGCTTTGACGTCAAACTGCTAACCCAACAGCTCGAAATGGCAGGAGTAAAGATAATTGAACAAAAGATAGTAGAGGCAAAGAGCGAGGAAGGAAAGCAAATAATCACGAAATACAAGATTACAAAAGTGCCCACTCTGATATTCAGCAAAGACGCACTCGATTACGAGGTAATAACGCAGGTATGGGACCAGGTAGGCACAGAGGAACAAGACGGAATGCTCGTCTTAAGAACAATAAACCCGCCTTACATCAATTTAAGCTCGGGCAAAACAGAAGGACTGGTAAGCCTGACAATCCTTGCAGACCAAAACTGCACAGAATGCTATAATGCAAGCGTCATAAAAGAACTGTTCCAGCAAAACATCAACATGTACTTCAAAACAGAAGAAACAGTAGACGCTGCAAGCGCCAAAGGAAAACTGATAATAAAGAAATACGCGATAGACGTTATTCCCACCGTAATTTTGTCGAAAGAAGTCAAAGCATATCCAAACTTCGAAGTTGCCTGGGAAGCAGTAGGCACAGAAGAAAAAGACGGAATGTTCGTATTCAGAAACGTGCCCATGCTTGAAAACCTGTTCAAACAGCAGGAACAAACATTCGCGTACAAGAATTTGACCTCAGGCAAAGTAGTAACCAGCAGCATACCAGCAACAGAAGAAGCAGAGATAGCTGAACCTGAACCAGAAGACTAAATTTTATTTTTTTATTCAATTCAAACTTTTCAAAAAAGTTTGATCAAAATTGCTCCTTGACTCGAACAAACCTTTGGTTTTTCGAGTTCCCAAAAATCACGATTTTCGCGATTCGGATTCGAGAAGCAATTTGATAAATATTTTCTTCGAAAATATGTTTAATACTCTTCTCTCATCCTCACAATGTCGCAAAAACATGTAGAGCAAATTGTCTTTTTAGAAGAATGCGGTGCGCTTTTTATTCAATTTCTTTCAATAAATCATCAGCTGCCTGAGTGGAATCAATACCAACAGCGGATTTGCCACAATACGGGCACAAGTTCGGCTGATAGTTTCTTGTAAACTTCCAATTGCAACTTCCACAACGATATTTAGCTTTCATGCCCCTCACCAGTTTTCTTATCATCAACCAAATAAAAGTAGTATTTAAGCTTTATTGTGATGAATCAACAAAATATTTATCAACAAACAAAAAAACAGTTTAGAAATGAGATACACAATTCTAATTGCAGTGCTATGCCTTGGCATCCTAATCGGAGTAACCATATTCACACAACCGGAAATAAGAGGACTAACAGGCAGCGCAGCACTAAACTGCTATGCAAACAACGAGTTATGCGACTGCGATGAAAAAGAATGCAAATGCGGAAATATAACTATTCCGAAGACGTTCTGTGATTCTCAAACATCGTAGCATAAGACTCCAAATCAAGCATATCACTGTGAAGCGCATCAACATCAGGAATGCGAGTAACCAGATTAGAACCTTCTCTTGCCTTAAACTTATGAAAATAATCAATGCCACTTATACTTAC
>JAPLZR010000037.1 GCA_026394935.1 Candidatus Woesearchaeota archaeon | reverse complement strand
TCAGCGGCCTGAACGGCTGAGGGCGTATTTTGATTGGAAGAAAAAGCCAGGATACACTCTTGTTGTGGAAGCAGCTGACTCCTCGTATCCCCACGATAATGCCGCCAAGTTTGAGATTGATTATTTTTCAAAGACACCAATTACGGCAGGAGGGACTTTTAGTTGCGACCATCCTGCTGATTTGGAGTGTGTTTACAACTCCATCCAGTTGTTCAGGCCAGGTTTGCAACCGGTTGCCGATGCTTTGGGAAAGGCCGGCTTTGTTATTGATTCAGGAAGTAATCATCAGCAGACTTATTTTGGTGATGTGGTTTTTGGTGACCAGCCCGCATATGCCCGTGTTGATTTGCGGGAGGTTTCTGATGGTAAAAGATGGAATTTGGAAGTTAAAGTTAAGGTTTATCCTTTGTTTAAATAGTAGCGTTTAAATACTTCTCAGCTTATTTTTTCTTAAAAAAGATGGCGAAGATTGTTTTTTTTGAGCTGGAAGAGTGGGAAACTTCTTACATTAAGGAGCATTTGAAGGGTCACGAGCTTGTTTTTGTTGACAAGAGGCTTACTCTTGATGTGGTCGATAAGTATGATGATTCTGATGTTCTTTCTGTTTTCATTTATTCCAAAATTAACAATTCTTTGTTGGGTAAACTGCCGAAAGTCAGGCTTGTTGTTACGATGTCTACTGGTTTTGACCATATTGACTTGGATGCCTGCAGGAAAAAGAATGTTGTTGCTTGTAATGTTCCTGCTTATGGTGATAATACTGTTGCCGAGCACGCTATGGGTTTGCTTCTTGCTATTTCCAGAAAGCTCGTTCCCAGTGTGGAGCGCACGAGAAAGGGTGATTTTTCTTTGGACGGCTTGCGTGGTTTTGATTTGAAGGGCAAGACTATCGGTATTATCGGCACTGGCAAGATTGGCAGGAATATGGCTCATTTTGCAGAGGCTTTTGGTATGCGCGTTATTGCTTTTGACAAGTTTCCTAATTATGAATTGGCAAAGGAGTGCGGTTTTGCTTATGTTTCTTTGGATGAGCTTCTTGCCCAGTCTGATGTTATAAGTTTGCATTTGCCTGAAAACTCTGAGACTCACCATATTATCAACAAGGATAATGTTAGGAAAATCAGGAAGGGCTGTGTTCTTATCAATACTGCGAGGGGTGGCTTGATTGAGACAGAAGCCATTTTGCTTGGTTTGAAGGAAAAGATTTTCTCTGCCTGTGGCTTGGATGTTTTGGAAGAAGAATGTGCGATAAGAGAAGAGAAGGAGCTTGTGCTTGAGACTTTCCAGCATACTTGTGATATGAAGACTATGCTGCAGGCTCATATGCTTTTGCTTCAGCCGAATGTTATCATTACTCCTCATAACGCGTTTAACAGTTCTGAAGCATTAGTCAGGATTCTTGACACAACTATTGATAATATCAATGCTTTCTTTGCTGGTGTGCCGAAGAACAAAATAACATAAGTCTACTCTTAAATGGTGACAAACCTATTTAATTAGTAAAGGCAGAAAGTCGTATATGCGCAGTACTTTAGGGCTTGTGGCCATTGCACTATTGTCGTTTCCTATACTGCTCATGCTTATTGTGACTCAGCAGGGTGCTTCTTATTTGGGCACTGTTGTGAATGTTTTCAATATCGTTCTTGCCTTGTGTGCTGCTCTTGGCTGCTGGTTTGCCTATAAAATGACTGGCAAATGTTTCCCTCGCGAGAAAAAAGGCTGGTTTTTTGTGGCGCTTGCTTTCTTTTTGTTCACCATTGGAGAGCTTTTGTGGGCTGTTTTTGAATTTAAGGGTATTGAGACGCCTATCGGCTCTCTTGCTGACTTGTTCTGGACTTTGGGCTATTTCACATTGATTTTTGGCTTTTACGTGTTTTTGTCTATGATGTTTTTCAGTTCAGAGTCTTACAATTATGTTATTATGGCGCTTTCTGCGCTCGTTGGCGGATTTGTTGCTTATCTTGGCATTCCGGGTGACATTGCTGCCGAGCTTACTCTTGGTCATTTTGTCCAGCACTTTTACATTTTCCTGGACTTTATTCTGCTGGGAATGGTCTTGGTTTTGATTATTCCATTATGGAGGGTGCGTAATCGTCTTTTTGTAACTTGGTTGGTCTTCGCTCTGGGCATTGCTGTTTGGATTGTTTTTGATTTCTTGTTTGCCGGAATGACTGCGTTTGGAGTGTATTACTCAGGTCACCCTGTTGATATCCTGTATGCTTTTGCGTACGTTTTATTCATATTTGCTGCTGACTCAAAAGTAAAGCTTGTCGAGCATGGAATGTGTTTGCCGGTGAAGGTGAGCAGATATGCGTAAGTCCTTTTTGCTGGTTGTCTTTGCTTTGCTGTTCTTGGCTTTGCAGACTATGACTTATATTGCATTGAGGGGCAGTCCCAAACTGCTTGTTCTTGGCAATTCGTTTATCTGTATTATTTCGTTTTTGGCGATGGTTGCGTGCTGGATTCCTTATCGTAAGATGTCTAAGCAATTTCCGTTAGAGAAAAAGGGCTGGTTTTTTATCGCTTTGGCGATGACTTTGTTCTTTTTGGGTGACCTTGCTTGGGCGCTCTTTGAGGTCATATTAGGAATTAAAGTTCCTGTTGGCTCTCCTTGCGACATTTTCTGGAATCTCGCTTATTTTTCTTTGATGTACGGGCTTTGGTATTTGATGTCCTTGCTTTTCTTTGAATCCAAAAATCACAATCGCACTGTGATGTTCGCTTCACTTCTGATTGCCTGCGCAGTTCTCTTTTTTGACATCAGACACGATATGGCTTCAGCAGACTTGAACCTTGTATTTTTCGTTCAGCACATTTACCTTTTTTATGACATTATTATTCTCGGCATGCTTTCACTTATCATAATTCCTCTTGTCTTAGCGCATAATTACCTTTTTATCAGTTGGATTTTATTTGCATGCGCTATTTTGGCAAGGGTCTCTTATGATTTCATTTTTGCGCACATGGTTGATGTCGGCAGTTTTCATACCGGCCACCCGCTCGACTTGTTGTACACTCTTTCATACTTTTTGTTTGCCTTTGCAGCTTATGAGAAAGACAAGATGATAGGATTATTTTCATTGAGAGGGAAGCATGATTAAGCTTATTGTTACCAAAAGCGAGAAAGTTCAGGACTTGTTTGTTAGCAGTGTGAAGAAGTTCAGTAAAATGTCTGGCGTGTGTGTTCTTGTTGCCAAGCCTTATTCTGCTGTGGCGAATAAATTGAAAGGTTCTCGTATTCTTTTTATTGACACTCTTTCCGAGTCTGAGGAGGAGAATGTTATTCACGTTCCTCCTTCTAATTTGACTGCTTTGAGCATTGCTGTTAATCAGGCTTTGCAGTCTTTTGAGGGGAAGAAGTTTTTGGTGTTTGACTCGTTTTCCACTTTGACTGTTCGCAATCCTCCTAAGGTTGTTTCCAAGTTTGCTTTATTCCTGCTTGAGCGCGTTCGCACTTGGGATGTTGAAGCAGTGATTATTGTGGCAAAGGAAGGCACAGACCCTGAACTGCTTGCTGTTCTGAAGCAGTCTGCTGATAAAGTGGAAGAGAAGTAATATGCGCAGGTTGCTCGTTATCTCTGCAATTCTGGTGTTCTTGTTGAATCTATTTTTTGTTGTGACACAGGACAATCTTGCATTTTTGGGTTTTTCCAGCAACATTTTGCAGGGTGTTCTTGGCTTGTGCGCGGTTATTGCTTTCTGGCTTGTTTACATTAAAGTAGAAAAGAGATTTAATGAGGAGAAAAAGGGCTGGCTGTATATTGCTCTGGCCTTTTCGCTGTTTTTACTGGCGGATGTTATCTGGACTTTTCTTGAAACCGTTCTGCATATGAACGTTCCTATTGGTTCTGTTCCTGATTTCTTTTATTTGTTGGCTTATCTTGTCCTGATGTGGGGGATGTATTACTTCATTTCGTCAATGTTTTTCAGTTCGCAGGCGCTTAATTATGCTGTTGGTGGTCTTATCTGCAGGACATCTTGGCTGGATTATTCTCGTGGACCATGCTTGTTCAGAAGTCCTATGGTTTTCTCGATATTCTTCTTTTGGGGCTTGTGTTGATGCTGGTGATTCCTCTTATTGCGTCTCATAATCGTCTTTTGAGGTCCTGGCTGTTTTTCGGCTTGGGCGTTATTGCTCTTGCAGTTTTTGATTTGGCTTTTGCAGAATTTGCCCAGCGCGGTTTGTACTATTCAGGCCACCCATTGGACATAGTGTACTGTCTTTCGTATCTGCTGTTTGTTTTTGCAGCGTATAGTAAGCTTAAACTTTTGAAAAATGATAACCCTCATCGTAACTAAAAGCGAAAAAGTGCAGGAAGCGTTCCTTAATAGTGTTAAGGCTTTTAAGAATCAGGGAGTGTGTGTTCTTTTGGCCAAGTCTTATTCTTCTGTTGCCGGCTTGCTTGAAAAAAAGGGCGTGAAGGTTTCTAATTTTTTGTTTATTGACACTCTTGGCTCTTCGGAGCTGGATAATGTTGTTAACATTTCTCAGGAGGATTTGACTGGCTTGAGCATTTCTATCAGCGCGGCTTTGCAGTCTTTGCCTAAAAAAGCAGGGCTGGTTTTTGATTCTTTTTCCACTTTGGCAGTAAAACACGATTCAAAGATGGTGGCTAAATTTGCGCGTTTCTTGTTCCAGCATTTGCAGGCTTGGGAAACCAATGCCGTGATTATTGTGGCAAAGGAAGGCACAGATGCTGAACTGCTTGCTGTTTTGAAGCAGTCTGCTGATAAGGTTGAGGAAAAGTAATTTAAATCAGTTCTGTTATCTTACTGTTATGCGTTTGCTTAAAGAGGCTGATGTTGCTGGA
>JAPLZR010000120.1 GCA_026394935.1 Candidatus Woesearchaeota archaeon | reverse complement strand
TACTGTTAATTCTACTGGAAACCTTTCTCAGGTGCTGGTTAATGTGAGTTGGGATTCTACTTCAGAATTGCTTAATGCGACTTTCAATTTAGGTACTGGTTTGTGGGAGGCTTCTTTCATGAATACTGGTGCTCTTGGTTTGTACAATATTATTGCGTTTGCTTATGATTTCAATGGTAGTGTTGGCAATGCTTCTTCTTTCTTCAATATTGTTGCTGGTCCTTCTGGAGGCGGTGGCGGTGGCAGTGGTGGTCGAAATAGCGGTGAGCGGCTGTTGCGCCTGTGGCTGCTCCTGAGGAAGAGGCTGAAGCGATTACGCCTTGCTTTATTGTAAAACTTTTGTCTTACATTTTACTTGTATTATTGCTGGCTTGTGTTTTCTTCTGTATTGTTTACACTTACATTTTGAAACATCCTGTTGGCAGGTGGCTTGAATGGCTTGTCTGGATTTTGATTGTTATTCTGCTCGCCTTGATTTTGATTTACAATCTTCTTTGTGAAGGTGTGTTGTGGTTGCCTTTGCTTGATGTGTTTTTAGTATTGTTGCTCTTGCTGCTTAAGTTTGTGCTGTCTAAGAAGGAAGAGAAGCCAAAACCTGTTGTTGAACGAAAAGTTGTTCACGTAGTTAAAGAAGAGTATAATTATGTGATGAAGGCGCGTAATGATTTGGATAAGGAGATGGAGAAATTGGAGAAGTCTATCAGGAGGATGAGGAAATGAGTTTGCACACTTTCAGCAAGTTTTTGTTTGATTTGCTTTTTGTTGTGTTTTGGATTTACATTCCGATGTTTGTTTTGGATTTTAGGAGTTCTCCTGATGCTGTGATTATCTGGATCGTTGACATTTTTTCTTTGGGAGTTATTATATACCTGTTGCACCGGAAGGGTGTTCATTCGATTTACGCAAAATGACTAAGATTTCGATTGTGGGTGCGGGTGCTGTTGGCGCTCAGGCAGCGTTTTATTCTGTTCAGAAGAAGTTAGGCGATATTGTTTTGGTGGATGTTGTTGAGGGTCTTGCTAAAGGCAAGGCTTTGGATCTTCAGCAGTGCGCCTCTTTGCTTGGTGTTGACTGTAAAATAGCTGGCGGGAGTGATTATTCGTTGACTAAGGATTCTGATGTTGTCATGATTACTGCTGGTCTTCCTAGAAAGCCTGGTATGACGAGGGAGCAGTTGTTGGAGATTAATGCAGGGATTGTTAAAACTGTTACAGAACAGGTTGCCAAATACTCTCCTAATGCTGTTTTGCTTGTTATGACTAATCCTGTTGATGCTATGACTTATCTTGCTTTGAAGGTTTCTAAGTTTCCGCGTGAAAGGGTTATCGGTCAGGCTGGTATTCTTGATTGTGCGCGTTACAGGTCTTTTGTTGCTCACGAATTAAGCGTTAGCGTGAATGATGTTTCTGCTGTTGTTCTTGGCAGTCATGGTGAGGAGATGGTTGCTGTGCCGAGATTGACCAAGGTTAAGGGCAAGCCTTTGACTGAATTATTGTCTAGAGAGAAGATTGATGCTATTTCTGCCCGTGTCAGGAATGCTGGTGCTGAGATTGTTAATTTGATGCAGTCTTCTGCTTTTTTCACTCCTGGTGTTGCTATTGCTGAGATGGCTGATGCAATCTTGAATGATAAGGAGGCTAATCATTGCTGTTCTGTTTTCCTGCAGGGCGAGTATGGTGTTAATGGCTGTATGGGTGTTCCTGTTATTTTAAGCTCAAAAGGCGTTAAGATTGTTGATTTGGAGTTGAATGCTGAGGAAAAAGCTTTGTTTTCAAAGGCTCATTCTTCTCTTGCTAAGATGCATTCTGAAATTGATTCTTTCCTAAGCAAGCTTTAAATACCTCCCTGATGGAAACTATATTTTTCGAGTGAGTGAAGACAATGACTTTAATTGAATTGCTGGGGGAAATTAGGGCGTCTGATTCTAGTGTGAAATCTTTTGTTTTTACTGGGACAAAAAGCGATTTTGCTGAAGAGGAGGATATCGCCAGATTTTTTGGTGAGACTGTGAAAAATGGTGGACGTTTTTATCGGATTGTTGACGAGCTGCTTGGTTTGTTTGAGCGTCCTGGTTCAGGTTATATTTGTATTGGTGAGAATGGTGTTGGAATTCATTATTGGCGGTTGGCAGTTTCTTCTGAAAAAATTCGTGTAGAAGCGCTTGCTGAGATGCGCAAGCTTACGAGGCCAGGTTATGTTAGTGTTGATGAAAAGAGAACTGATGTTGATTGTTGTATTAAAGGACATCTTGAGTTGAGGGGTGCGTCGTCAATTGTTCCAGCGCCTGCTGAGGCTGTTGAAGTTCACTAAGCTTTTTAAAGGTCCTTCTTGTTTTTCTTGTTATGAAGCTTCGCCAGATACCTGATGATTTTATTGTTGAGGAATTGCCTTGCAGGGAGTGGAAGAGTTCTGGCAGGTATTCGGTCTATAAAGTCTCTAAGGTTGGCATGACTACTTTTGCTGCTGAGAAAGTCTTGGCCACCCATTGTGATGCTCCTTTCAAGAAGATCGGTTTTGCCGGCTTGAAGGATACTCATGCTCGTGCTGTGCAGTATTTTTCTGTTGAGACTGACAAGCCTGAGTGCGGTAATTTCAGGGAGCCTCATATTTCTTCTGAGCTTGTCGGTTATCTTGATGAGCCTTTGAGGACTGGTGATTTGAAGGGTAATTCTTTCATTATTGCAGCGCGTGATTTGTCTGAGAAGGATGTTGCTCTTGCTAAAAAGAATTTTGAGCAGGTCAGGCTTGGCGTTCCTAATTATTTTGACAGCCAGCGTTTTGGCAGTTTGAAGGGTGTTAGTGGTTTTATTGCTAAGGATGTTTTGAAGGGTGATTACGAGTCTGCTGTGAAGAAGGTTGTTACTGCTACTACTCGTCATCAGAAGTCCAGGGTTCGCGCTGTTAGAAAGTTTATTTCTGCTAACTGGGGCAATTGGCCTTCCTGCTTGAATCAGGTTGAAGGTCTTGAGAGGACTGTTGAAGGCAATGTTGTTCGTCACTTGTCTGAGTTTCCTTCTGATTTTAAGGGTGCTTTTCAGCGCTTGTTCAGGGGCATTCGCGAGATTTTCTTTTCTGCGTATCAGTCTTTTATCTGGAACGAGTGCGTCAAGCGTATAGTTCGTCAGAACAGCAAGGAAGTTTTCAGTGTTGATTATGAGGCTGGACGTCTTGTTTTTCCGCGTGCCTGGAATCCGGGTGTTAATCTTGGGACTTTTCCTTCGGTTGCTCCTGTTATGCCTGAGAATAAGATAATTGATGAGGTGTTGAAGATTGAGGGTATGCAGTTAAGCCATTTTTCTTCTGAAGAGCACATTTTCATTGCCAGGGAGCGCAGTGTTGTTTTGGTGCCTGAGAATTTTGAGATTTCTTTTGGTGATGATGAATTGAACAAAAATAAAAAAAAGGTCGTGGTGAAGTTCTTCCTTTCGAAAGGTTCTTACGCCACGATTGTTACAAAAGCTTTGTTTGAGCAGTGATTTAGCCCTTCAATGCTGCTTCTATTGCTGTTTCAAATGAGTCGTATGGCTGTGCGCCTTTCAGTGCTACTCCGTTTATGAAGAATATTGGAGTTCCTGATACGCCTGCTGCATTTGCGTCTGCTGTGTCTTTTGAGACTTCTGCTGCTTTTTCTCCTGAGTCAAGGCATTTGTCGAATTTTGCCGTGTCCAGTTTAAGGTCTTTTGCGTATTGTTTCAGGCTGAAAATGTCAAGCGCATTCTGGTTTGCGAATAATTTGTCGTGGTATTCCCAGAATTTGCCTTGGTCGTGCGCGCATTCTGATGCTTCTGCTGCTTTTTGTGCTTTGTCGTGGAATCCTAATGGGTAGTCTCTGTATACTATTTTTACTTTGCCTGTTTTGATGTACTTTTCTTCCACTTGCTTGAGTGATGCTTCAACTCTTGAGCAGAATGGGCATTGGTAGTCTGAGAATTCTACTATTAGTACTGGCGCGTTTGCTTCGCCTTTTACTTCGTCATTTTCCGCGCTTACTTCTACTTTTGCTGCTGGTGCTGGCGGCTGCTGCACTGGCTGTTTCTCAGGCTGTGCTGCTGGCTGTGCTGCCGGTGCTGCTGCTGGCAGTCCTGTTTTTCCCAGCTGGAATATTCCGTATGCGGTGACCAGCTGCAATATCACCATTAAACTCAACAATATTATTATTGTTTGTTGCTTTTCCATATTGTTTCCCTCCATTATTTTAGTGTTTTTTCCTATTATTAGTATTTAAGTTTTTGTGGTCTGCACAATCTTTTTATATTCTTTATGAATTTCAATTTGCATGGACGTTAAAGGCTTGTTCGAAGAGAACATCAGGACTGATAACATTAGGCTGCATTGCATTGAGGTTGAAGCGGTAATGGCAGAACTGGCTAAGGAGTTTGGCGGTGATGATGGCTGGTCTGTTGCCGGTTTGCTTCACGATTTGGATTTTGAGGAAGTGAAGGATTTGGAGAATCACGGGAAGAAGACTGTTGAAATTTTGAAGAAAGAGGGTTTTCCTGAAGATGTTGTTCGCGCTGTTGCTTCTCATAATGAGGCTGGCACTGGTGTCAAGAGGGAGTCCAAGATGGATTTTGCTTTGGCTGCCGCTGATAACATTTCCGGCTTGATTTTTGCTTATGCGTTGATGAGGAAAACCATTGTTGGCATGGATGTTGCTGGTTTGAAGAAGCGTTTGAAGGATAAGCGTTTTGCTGCGAACTGCAACAGGGATAAAATCTTTGATATTGAGAAAGCCGGCATCCCGCTGGACAAATTTTTGGAAGTTTCTATTAAGGCTATGCAGGGGATTGCGGGTAAGATTGGGCTGCAGTAAAATCTGACTTTAATGTTCGGCAATCATTTCTTTGATGTTTTCGTGTATGTGATGTTTTGTTGTTTCCCAGTAGAAGTCTCTGAATTTTTTGATTATCGGGTTGGTTAGGCTGAGTTTGTACATTTTTGCTTTTCCGACGATTCTTGTGTTTACTATTATTCCTTCTTTTTCGAGTCTTGTCCAGAAGAGTTTGAGTGTTGAGTATCCGACTCCTGACAGGTCGGCGATGTCTGTCATGCTGTAGTCAAAGTCTTCGTTAACGACAAGAAAGTCGAGCACTCGTAGTATTGGTGAGTTCCCAAAGATTTGCAGGAATATTGTTTTGTTTTCCATTGTGTGCAGTTAAGCTTGACAGGTTTATTAATGTTTCTATTTTTAGCCGATATGGGCTATTAATTTCAATCAAAACAATAATGCTTTAATATTTCTAACGTAACACTGTGTTTTATGGGAAAAAGGTTGAATAAAGTTGAATATTTGAAGATTAAGAAGAACATTCTTAAGAAATTGTATTCAAATCAGGCGTTCAGCAAGGGTCATTTGTTGTTTGAGCGGCTTCAATCCGGCATTCCTTCCCATTTGCAGGGTTTTGTGAAAGATGTTTTGGACGACCTTGTGAAAGAGGAATTGGTTGTGCTTTACGGGAAAACAAAGTTTGGTGATGCTTATCAGTTGAACATCGGGAAATTGAAGGAGATAGAGGAGTTGATATTATGAATTCAATCTTTTTTGAAGTCGTGGGTGACAGCCCTCGTATGAGGATATTGCAGTACTTGATAGAAGGCCGGGATTTTGATTACACCTTGACTGATGTACTTAATGCTGGTGTGAGCTGGGGCACTTTGCATTCTGAGTTTCCAAAATTATTGGATCTGGGAATCGTAGTTAAAGTTGGAGAAGTTGGCAGGGCAAAATTGTATAAAATCAACAAAGAAAACCCGACAGCCAAAAGACTGATAGACTTGTACGATTCCCTGATGCTGGAAGAGCTTGAAAGCAAAAGGGAAGTGCTGGTTGAGGTTTGATTTCTTAATAGAAAACCTGCAGGCATAAACCTTTTATACCGTACCTAGTAATTATTTGATAAACAACACGGGGTTGTGATCTAACATCCGTTTCCGGATGTTTTCTCACTCTGAGAAATTCTTTTGTATCGGCTTTTGTCGTCGATGAATTTAGGAAGTGGTTGAAGTATAAATATTTTTTGTACGTTTTAAAAATTTTTCTTTTGTGCGCAAGCGCTCTTGTGGACTTTGTTTTTTTTGCGATGGCATAATGTTTAAATAAGCGATTTGATTTTTCAGAAAGATATGGAAAAGAGGTTTGTTTTGGTTTATGATGAAGTGATGCTTGCACAGCTCA
>JAPLZR010000001.1 GCA_026394935.1 Candidatus Woesearchaeota archaeon | reverse complement strand
ACCGTAATCACTAATTCATCGCTTCCTGCTTCCAGATATTGTGGTTTGTATGATACGCGAATCTTCGTATCAACCTCTCCTGAATCCGGAGGTATCTCGCCTGCCAGTATTTTGACGAACGTCGTTTTTCCTATTCCGTTCTCGCCAAGTATTCCGATTATTTGATTTCTGCCTATGTTTCCTTCTTTTGCGTTCAGTTGGAATGTTCCTAGTTTTTTCTCTATTGCGCCCCACGTTGTCAAAACGACTTTGCTTATCGGTTTTGGTGGTGGTTTTGCGAAGAATTGTATTTTGTGGTCTCTGAACCTCATATTTTCGTCTGGTATATACCCGTCGAGATAGATGTTCATTCCTGTTCGTGTCGTTTTTGGCAGACTCACAATACCATATGCTCCTTCTTTTCCGTACATTATGTGTAACAAATCTGTCATGTAATCTAGAATTATCAAATCGTGTTCTACTACGAGCACTGCCGTTTTCTCGTCTGCGAGTGATTTGATGAACTGGCTTACTCTGATTCTTTGTTTGATGTCAAGGTATGAGGCTGGTTCGTCAAAGATGTAGAAGTTTGCTTTTCTTAGGACAGTGGCGGCGATTGCCACTCTTTGCAGTTCTCCTCCTGATACTTGTGTGACGTCTCTGTCCAGAATATCTCTTAGCTGCAGTGCGTCTACGATTTCGTCAAACTTTTTTCTTTCGTCGACTTTTTTTAACAGGTCTCCTACTTTTCCTTTTGTTGTTTGTGCGATTAGTTCTACTTGTTGTGGTTTGTATGCTACTTTTATTTTTCCGTCTCTTACTGCTTCGAAGTATGTTTGTGCTTCTTTGCCTTTGAAGAATTTGACGAGCTCGTTCCAGTCTGCTTCTTTGTCTGTTCCCAGGTTTGGTTTTAGTATTCCTGCGAGTATTTTGATTGCAGTTGATTTTCCAATTCCATTTTTTCCTACTATGCCTATTACTTTTCCAAATATTGGTGTTGGCAGTGAATACAGGTGGAATCCGTTTTGTCCGTATCTGTGGATTGGGTGTTCCAGCTGTTCTGGCAGGTTGATGATGTCTATTGCTTCGAACGGGCACCTGTTTGGGCATATTCCGCATCCTGTGCATAGTGTTTCGTCTATCTTGGGCTTTTTGTCTCCTGTTGGTGCTGGAACTATGCAGTCCTTTCCTTGCATGTTGACCGGGCACACTCTTGCGCAGAGGTAGCCTCCACATCCCTGCGGGTTGCACCGGTCTTTCCTTACTACTGCTATTCGTGGCATATACTGCTCTTTTAGAATCGGGTTTTTAAAACTTTAGCGGTAAGTTAGATATGCCAGGGCTGTGCTTATGATTACGAAGGCTATGTTTATGCCGATGATTATTAGCATTGCTTTGATTTTTTTTATTTTTTGCATATTAAAATAAGCTAATACATCTGGTTTGAAAAAGTACCAAATAAAAAGTATGTTGACTATTGCGCCTATTGCTCTTAGGTACATTTTTGTTGGAACTTCGTCTGTTATTGCCATTGTGTTAATCAGTGCGAAAAGTCTTCTGAAGATGTCAAATACAAAAGAGAATTGTGCAAGCCACCAGCCCCATTTTGTTCCTTTCCACATTCCTATTCCGCCTGCCAGGGAAAGGGCTGTTAAAAACAATAAGCTGAAAATTAAGAACCAGAAAGGAATTTCAAAAAGTGCAAGTCCTTCTGCCATTGCGTCTTTTGCTAATATGAAAACTGGAAGAAGTATGGCTAATAGGATTCCTCCGATTATTGATAATACGGCTAAAATGCTTATTAGTATTGGTCTTTGTTTCATCATTTCACTCCTGTTTCTTTGTAATTTATAAATATAGAGCCTCACGCGGGAAGCAGCACACGGTTCGTAAGCAGATACATTACTTGCAGTGGTGCA
>JAPLZR010000055.1 GCA_026394935.1 Candidatus Woesearchaeota archaeon | reverse complement strand
ACAGCGAAAAGCAAGATTAAAGCGCCATAACCAATCCAATTCATCCTAACCTGATACTCAGGCTTACGCTCAGAACGCTTTCTAGCTTTCATGTGCATCAAAACCACAGTAATTCCGGCAATACCGCCAGCAAAAGTGCCTGCAACTTCCAAAGCACCAATAAAAGAACGAACGCCAAGCAAAATCAGCAAGCCAGGAATAACCATAGTCAAAGCCCAAGCCTCCCAGTGAGGCAGATTAAAATCAAAACGAAACATACCCTTCAAAGCATACCCCAAAGCGATAAAAGAAGACGCCATAGCAAGAATGGCAAACAAATGCAATAAAACAAAACCAAACCCGCCGATTGCAGAAGCAATACCAATAGTGGCAACATCAGCAGCAGTGCCAACAAAAGCGAAGAGGATGACTCCATAAGGCACCAACAGCTTATCCCACGCAAAACCAACAAAACGGTCAGCAGAAAAATTAACAGAAGAGAACAAAAGCACCAGGATAATCGCGAAAATAAAAAACTTCACCGCCTCCATCAGCAATTCAGACTTTTCAAGAATAGAAAGCCCGCCATACACCAGCAAAGCCATAAGAACATAAAATAAAACAGCCCACAACCAAAAGGAACCGCCAAAAATAGACTGCAAACTCTCACCAACACCCAAAGTATAAGCAATCATAGCACCATAAATACCGATAAACATAGACAAAGTCATCACGTATTTCCCAGGCTTGCCAAGATACTTGTCAGCATAACCAGCAAGCTGATGAGCCTTACTAGAACGCAAACTAATCTCGCCAACAAGCAAATGCACAAACAAAGTAGCAATACCCAGCACAACAAGAACCAGCATGCCAGTCCAAAAACCAGAACGAACAACAACATAAGGAATACCAAGAACACCAGCACCAATAATACAGCCAGTCAGAGTAGCAATTGACTCGAAAAACGCACGCGGAAGCCTCATCATTACCTCTTTTTTCTTTCTTTGATACGCCTGGTGTTTTTAAATTATGTGGATAGAAACTTTTAAATACGCTCAAAATCGACGATGCTATACAAGGGAGCGTAGTTTAACCTGGCTCAGAATTGGCGGCTCCAACCCGCTAGATCGGCGTTCAAATCGCCGCGCTCCCACTTTAATTTTCAAATATCTTCGAACGTGCTTTTCGTTCTTCGGTTTTATCGTTCTGAAAAACCGTTCAATGGAAGTTTGGCGAATCACATAAAATTTCCAATGCACAAATTCGCGATTTATTTCGGATTCAATTTTAGTCGGGTGAAAACCAAGCAAAATTAGGGCGCGTCTTATGGAGTATATTAACGGATAGCTGGCAAATTTAAACTGAATTTGGGCATAGTTTGCGTATTTTCGATAAACACAACCATCGGTATCAAATAAGCCCCGAATGCAACGCATTAAAAGAGTCTCATTCGCGAATATCCAGTCGGGAATAATAACTTTTGATTTAATTTTATCACCAACTTTAAGACCTTTTTTCAATAGATGAGCTGCCAGATGCACTGATATATTTCTCAATAGATGCTCGCATTTTATTTCTATAATATAAAATCGATAGGGGTGAAAATAATTTTCCATCAATTCTTTGACATAGTTGAGATATTGTATTTCGAGCTTATTGAATGCGATATGCGTTTGATATTTTTTATGCTTATCCAAATGAATTCCACCATCGCCCAACAGAATACCAATAATTTCCGCCAAATCGTATTTGTTATGTGCTCGAGAATCAAAAAATAGTTTTTGTGCTGAAGATCTTCTAATAGTCAACATGTGCGCTAAAAGAATCATTCACTCTTAAAGCCTTACGCGCACACTTGTCCAGTGTCCAGTGGAAAAGTTCACGGATTTATATAGGAAATAGACTATAGAAATCCTTATTAACCACCCCAATAGCCGTTTTATCGACGGTGGTGAAGACAATGAACGGAGAAAAAACAATAATAAACACAATATTCGGACCATATTCAGTATATGCAGGCAAGGTCTACAGAGGAGCAAATGCCAACGGCGCACAAGTAGGAATAAGACTGATGGGCGCAATCGATGAAATACCCTACAGCGGACTAGTTGCGAAAACAGACGGAGAATTTTTAGTAGAAGACAATAGCACTGCGGCACAAATCCGCAATGCATTACAACCACTAGCAACAAACTATTACGCAGTTGTTGAAAATAACGACAAACTGATAATACTGCCAAGAACAATACAAGTCGAAAAAAGAAAAACAAAATCAGTCAGAGTGCAGGGAATTTCAATACACTCACAAAATGTGGATGACATCACCTAACTGTGTCTGAGACTTCCAAATAGTGCCGGCAGGAAGCTCTAAAAGAAACATAAACGGCTTCTCAGGCTTGTAACTGGAGCGGGGAGCCCATTCAGGCTGAAGCTCAACAACCTCCCAATTCTCGTCAAGAAAAACCAAGTCAATGTTATCAGGGCAGAACCAGGAATGCAAATTAACAATCTGCTCCTTAGGAAAACGGAAAACCAAAGGAACAACCTCTTTTCGAAACATCATGCCCCGAGTCTGCTGCCAAAAGGAAAGACACTCCTCAAAAGAATTTGCCAGTACACTGTCCTTTGTTTTGTTGATAATCGGCATTATAGGTACTTCACAATTATTTTTCTTCCTTTCATCTTCTTAAAAACTTTTCCAATTTCTTCAACGGCCAGGCATTAATAACATCCTTAACCTCAGCCCAGCCACGCCTTGCCTGAGCAACACCAAACTCGATAAAACGCAAATGCTCAACAGAATGACTGTCAGTATCAATCGAAATCTTGCAGCCAAGCTCAATAGCTTTTCTAACGTGAACATCCTTCAAATCAAGACGGTCAGGATAACTATTGCATTCCAAAGCGATCCCGCGCTCTTTTGCAGCCAATGCGACTTTTTCAAAGTCGAAATCATAAGGCTCACGACGACCAATCAACCTGCCGGAAGGATGAGCAAAAATATTCAAATAAGGATTCTCAAAAGCCTTCAAAATACGCCCGGTCATCTCCTGACGAGAAGACTTAAAACGGGAATGCACAGAACCAACAACCAAATCAAGCTCTTTCAAATATTCGTTACTGTAGTCAAGAGAGCCGTCAGCCAGAATGTCGACTTCTGAACCCTTCAGAACACGAATACCAACTTTCTTCTGAACAACATCAAGCTCCTTCAAATACTGCAACAACCTTTTCTCATCCATACCATTAGCAATATGCTCGCTCTTGGAATGGTCAGCAAATGCCACGTATTCGTAACCCAATTTTTCAGCAGCCCCTGCCATCTGCTCAACAGAATTATTGCCATCAGACCACCTGGTATGCATATGCAAGTCACCCTTAATAGCATCATAAGAAATCAAATCAGGCAACTTATTCTTCTGAGCAGCCTCAATCTCGCCATGATTCTCACGCAATTCAGGAGGAATAAAAGGCAAACCAAGCCTAGCATAAATTTCTTTTTCAGACCTGCCGCAAACATAACTGTCTTTTTTGAACAAGCCATACTCAGACAGCTTGAAACCCTTCTTAATAGCAATCTGCCTAAGCGCAATATTATGATCCTTGCTTCCAGTAAAATACTGCAAAGCAGAACCAAAAGATTTCCCGTCAAGAACGCGAACATCAGACTGAACCCCTTCACTCAATATTACAGTGCTCTTTGTAGGACCTTTAGCAATAACAGTTTTCACTTCGGGCATTTTAGTGAAAAAGTCCATCACTTTTGCAGGTTTTTTGCTAATAACAAGAATATCAATATCGCCAATCGTCTCACTCATACGACGCAGACTGCCTGCCGGCTCTGCAACTTTAACACCATCAACTCTGGACAAACGCTCAGCAATCTCGCGGGCAACAGGCAAAGCAACACCCAGCAAAACACGCTCGGCACCCTTTTTGATAATATCCAAACCACGCAAAATGTCTTCTTCGCTCTTGATTCCAAAACCAGCGAGCCTCCTTAATTTGCCAGCTTTAGCAGCGCGTTCAAGCTGTTCAACACTCTTAATCTTCAAATCTTTATACAAACGCATAACCTTCTTAGGACCAAGACCAGGAACGCGCATCATCTCCTCAACACCAGCAGGAACCTTCCTCACAACCTGCAAAAACTCCTTCATTCTGCCAGTCTTCAAAAACTCCTCAATCTTGCCAGCAAGACCCTGACCAACACCAGGAATATCCATCAAAGCCTTAACACCGCCCACAGCAAAGATTTCTTCAACAGGCTCGCTCAACGTCTCCAAAGCACGAGCAGCCTTCCTGTAAGCACTAGGCTTCCAGTCCACGCCCTGCATCTCCAGGACGTCAGCCATCTCAAAAAACATTTCAGCAATCTCACGATTTTTTGACATGTTCCTCTGCTTTTCTCAAAACCTCCTTCGCATTCTTATAAGTTAACTTAGCCAAAGCATCATTAAAGGGAAGCCAAATAAAATCTTTGTGCTCAAAAGACAGCTTAACATCAAAAGTCTTTGTCCTTGCAGCAAAAAACACAACCTCCTTTGAAATGAGCTTTCCCTCTTTCTTGAAAAAATAATGAATATTTTCCGAAAATCCCGGCAGGATTACAGCATCAGAAATACCAGTCTCCTCTTTCAGCTCACGCAAAGCAGCCTGCTCAGAAGACTCATCCTTCTCAATATGACCTTTAGGAAAATCCCAATGACCTGCATCATAAAGAAGCAACAAGAACTTACCATCATTAACAACAATAATACCAGCACTCTTTTCCTGCATACGGCAAAAAACATATTGCAACATTTAAAAATGTTCACAATAAAGCTTATAAAGAACTGCCAAAAAAACAATACCATGAAATACATACCAATAATCGTGGCAATATTACTCATTCTTGCAGCATGCGCTCAAGAAGAAAAAAAAGACATCAAAGCAAATGAGACAGCAGAACAGCTAAAAGCGGCAGAGCCTGCTGCAGCTGAACAAAAAAATGCAACCGAGCCGGCTAAAGAAGCAAATGAGACAGAACAGCCAAAAACAGAACAACAAGAAATAGAAACAGAGCAGCCAGAAGCAAAAGAAGAAGTCAAAGAAGAAACAACCTCTCCAGCACAAACACGCACAAGAATGTACAGATTCCTGGACAAATTCGCAAAAGTAACAGGATACGACTTCATATACAAAGGAGACCACTATTACACAAAAGGCACAAAATACAAAATAATACTAAGCGCACCACAAACAGTCAGCAAAGCAAAATTCGGAGACGTAGAAAAAAACCTATATTATTACGACACAATATACGTTGACAAAACAGCAAAAACAGCAATAGCCTACTGCGAAGGGCACACGGCTCAATTAAACAAACAATGCGCACAATTAGAACTGTACGATCTGGCATATCCTGCGCCATACGACGACTACAGCATACTGCTGCCAGAAGACTGGCTCTTAACATACCTGGACAGAGAACCAAGCCTACTAGAAGAAAACAAATACTACATAGAAGGAAGAGCGACAGTGTTTGTCAGATTCAATGAAACACCTGAAATCGAGCTGAGCATCGATCCAGGAAACGGGCTTGTCTTAAGAGCAGACGAGAAAAAAGGAAACCAGCTACTTGCAAGATACAGTTATGAACAAGTAACAACAGACAAAGTAAGAGATGTTGACATAATGCACAGAAGCAAGAGCGAAATTCCATCCGACGAAACATTTTACAGATAGTTTTTTTAATTTTTAATTATTTTTTTGACTTCAAACGACTGAAAAGACTCTTAAAATAGGTTTACCTGGCATTGTTGCGTAGCCTAGACTCCACCGCCATCCCCCTTTAGACCCCTGCAGTCTCCAAAAGCTTTTTATAGCTTGTTCTGTTCAGGAATTGTATGCACAAAGAAGAATTTGAAAGAGAAATGGAAGAGTACCTGCGCGCAAGAAAACGAGCAGGATTCAACATAAAAGCATTCTTCCAAAAATTCCTTCCGAAAAAACAAGAAAAAGTGGAAATGCCGGAAGAAGTAGAAGTCTACGAGGAAGAAGCCAAACAAGAACCAAAAGAAGGAATGCTGGCAAAACTCTTCAAAAAAGAAGAACCACTAAACGAAGAACTACTGCAAACAAGAATGCAGGTAGAAGACATGACAGAAGACATGAAAGAAATATCCAAAATAGCGCTCAGCGTGGTAAAACAACTGCCAGACGAACAATTAAGAACATTCAAAGAATCACCGGACTTTGAAAAACTGAAGGTAATTCTCAAAAAACACGACTTAATCAAATAAGCGGGCAAACTCCTTCTCAAACAACTGAGCAATATCCGCATCACGGATAATCATGACATTCTCATCATTCTCCTCATTGCCGTTCTTCGTAGGATTGTAGCTGCCAGTAATCACAGTATTTCCATCGACGACAAACACCTTATGATGAATCTTGACAACCTTTGAAACATCCTTCAGTTTATCGTACTCGCTGTACTTGTCCTTTCTCGGGTCGAACAGCCCGCGAACGTCAACACCCCTGCCCTTTTTCTCAACCAGCAAGTCACCAATATCATCATCAGTAAAAGAGAACGTCATAAAATGAATAGAACTCTTTGCACTATCCAAGACCTTCAAAACGTGCCCTTTACAATCATCCTCAGGGCAAAAATAGGCCTCAAGAAGGTTGCCATTAAGCTTCACTAAACCAGGAGCAGAATCACCCTTATGAAAGACCTTACTGTAAAGCTCGTCAAACTCTGCCTGGTAAGCCTTGGCCAGCGTCTTACTCTGGACAAAAACAACATTATTAGGAATTGTCATTTCCTGAGCAGGATTCCAGGAACCAGTCCAGACATACTCTCCGTCGATTATGCAGAACTTGTTATGCATAAGACCCGAGCCAAACTCCTTAACAGCACCAGGCAAATCATGCTCCTCGTCCACTACCAAGCGGGCATTCCTGGCTTCAAGAACCTCAAAAAAGGCATCATTTGCGTGATAAAAAGCACAGGACAAAGAAGCCGTAGAATTGGTCTTTTCCTCAAAAACCTGCCTGCAGTCTGATTGATCGCAGAAAAAAGCCTCTATAGACCCTGTTTCCTCAGGAACACGGACAATAAGACCGGTAAGACAGCCGGCAAGCAGCAACAGCAAAATAGCCCATTTACCCATAAAACCCTTTATAAATACCACCTCTATAATCCTTCTGTTGCCACTCCGTAGTAGTCGAAAAGCGAAAGATTTAAATATATCATATACTATACAGGAGTAGTAACAGGGGTGTAAGAGGCGATAAAGCATTCTTATACCCGATTTCAAGATCACCTCTTTTTCCCTCGCAGGCGCTCGCAAGAGTGCCTGCAGGGTTTAAAATAACCTTCTAGATGAAAGTCTCTTCCTAGAAATCTTGGTCGCTGGCTGGCTTTTTCTCCTCGTAAGAGCAAAAAAGAACAAGCCTCCCAAACCAAAGCCAACAACAAAGATAAAGACTTCTTTGGGCACTGCAAAAGCAGGAGGCTTTGGAGCCACAACAGGAGGCGCCTCCCTGAAGTAAATGTCCAAATTAGACAGTTCCAAAGCATACTCAGTAAACAGCAAAGACGAAATCCTGTCAAAGTCCTTCAAAGAATTAGCATACTCGTAATAACTATAAGCGATAATCGGGAAAATATTCTTATTCTGAGCCTTAATCAAAGCCTGACGGGCAATGTCCAATTTCAAATTAATAATCTCATTAAAACGAGCCTCTTCAACACCAATCAAGCTCAGCAAAACATCAGCCTCTGCCTTTGACTTAGAAGCGACGTACAAACAAGTAATGTATTTTCCATCGCCCAGCAAAACATACGCCCTGTCAATGTCTTCTCTAGTTGCATCAAGAGCTTCAGGAATCATGCTCTTCACGTAATTATAACGCTCCTCTGCCTCAGAAATCTTGGAAATGCACACTGACTTCAAACCATTCTGGTCAACAACAATTCCCTGCTCGTCACCAAAAAACCTCGCCCAGGTAATGCCTGAAAACAAGCGCTCTTCAGCATAACCGATATCACCCGCAACGTCAGTACTGTTGCTGTCCAATGCCTCTGAGACCTTATCCAAAGTATCTTTTGAATCGCCAACACGCTCCATAACCGCCATAAGCGTCTGAGCATCACTCAAACTGGAAATATTTTTTGATTCGAATTCCTGATTCACAGTATCAGTTTCCTTCTTCAATTCCTTAACTTTATCGATTAATTGAGCTTTCGAAAAATTCTGCTCCTGATACCAAGCCCGCTTGTAATCCACGTTAGCACGGAAACAATACGACGCGGCAGCATAATAAGCACCCTGCGATTGGTCGCGCGCAGCACGCTCAGTAAAATTGCTGAGCGAGGACAAGTTTGCCTTCAAAGGCTTTGAAAGAAAATCAGCAGTGCGCTGGCACAAATCATCAGAAACCTCGCGCATAATACGCTTATACCTGCCCTCAATCTGCAAAGAATCATTTGAAATCCCCTGAGGAACACCCAAAGCAAGCTCCAAAGTTTCACCAAGAGTGGTCACTTCCCTGACAGACAGATTCAACTCTCTGCCATACTCTATAAGATCAATGGTTGTATTATCATCCTCTTTGACGTCCTTGGTTCCTGCAGGAAGATAGACTCGCTTGATGCTGTTATTCGCGGCAGCCATAACCTTGAACTTCAAACCGCCAACAGGACCAATAATGCCACCGCTATTAATAGTGCCAGTCATAGCCAAATCATCGGGCACGGTCTTGTTCAACAACAGCGCAGAAGTCAACAAAGCCGCAGCACCACCAGCACTAGGCCCGCCAACAATACCGGGCAAAGCACGAATAGTAAACAGGAAATCATACTTAGAACAATCAACCTCAACCTGCTTGCAGGCAACCTGCTGGGCAAAACGCAAAGAAGCCTGAGTAGTAACCTTTGTCATAGGATACGTCTCCAAAAACACGCGCTCACTACCAGTCCTTAATTCCAAATACAAATTCGCAACAGTACCGCCCTTAACACCTTCACTCTCTGTCAAAGCAAGCAAAGTAATACTGCCTGACTTGACAATATCCTGAGCTACAACTGCTACAGCAAGCAACAGAAACAAAATCACCCATTTCATGAGCTCAATAACTTTTATTCCATTTAAGAACTTTTGCTTTCAAACTTTCAGGTCTTGCCCTTCTCAGTATCCTTTTTTGCATTCTGGTTTGCACCAGGAATACGCTCAATATACCTGCACTTAGGGAAACGATTGCAGGCAAGGAAACTTCCATAAATGCTCTTTCTCACAACCATCGTCCCCTCCTTGCACTTAGAACACGGCTTTTCAACAGAAGCAGGCACAGCCTTGCTCGGACAGTCAAGATTAATGCAGACCTCCTGAGGACGCTTAGCCTTTCGAATTATCTTAACCACAGGGAAATTGCAATGAGAGCAGACGTTTTTGGTAACTTCAACCATGCCGGAAGAAGGCAATTTGAAAGTAGTCTTGCACTCAGGATACTTGTCGCAGGCAATAAACCTGCCAAACTTGCCAAAACGAACAATCAAAGAACCAGTCTTGCAGACGTGACATTGACCAACAGTAGTCATAGTGGCTTTAGTCTCACCAAAAGTCTTCTTCAACTCCTCACCAATCAGCTTTTCCTTAGACTTAAACTCGGCCAGCAATTTAGTAAGGAACTCCTTTGCCTCGCTCAAAATCTCATCACGATGCTTCTTATTCTCGCGAATAGCTTCCATATCCAACTCAAAATGCTTGGTAAGCTCTTCATCCAAAATACCAGGAGAATACTTCTCAAGAATAACTACAGTCTCTATACCGAGTTGGGTAACAGTCAAAGCCTCGCCAGTAACATAATTCCTTTTCTTCAAAGTCTCAATAATCTCAGCGCGAGTGGCCTTAGTGCCAAGATTCCTTTTTTCAAGCTCGCGAATCAAGCTGGCAGGAGTATACCTCTTCGGAGGCTGAGTCTGCTCGTCATGCAAAACAAACTTCTTGATTGCGATAATTTCGCCATCTTTCATCTGAGGAAGCTCAACCTCTTCAAGCTTCACATAAGGAGCGTAGAAAATGTGCCAGTTCTTCTCAACAGTGCGAGTTCCCTTAGCAATGAAAATCTCAGCCTTAACATCAATCCTTGCAATAACAGTCTCGCGAACAGCAGGCTCGCCAAACACTGCAAAGAAACGCTTAACAACAATATCGTACACTTTTGCCTGCCTAGCCTCAAGACTCTTTGGCAAAATTCCAGTAGGAAAAATAGCTGGGTGGGCGGGATCAGTCTTCTTGCCGTCGTTAGGAACAAGCTTTGACTTTTTCAACAACATGTTTGCAAGTTCAGCATACTCTGGCAGCTTTGCCAAACTTTTGAGAATTTTCTGATAGCCAATACTAGGAGGCAACTGCTGAGAACTCGTACGCGGATAAGAAATCCAACCATTTGTATACAACTCTTGCGCGATAGAAAGAGTAACACTCGGATTAAGACCAAAACAACGATAAGCCTCTGTCTGCAAGCTCGTAAGATCAAAAGGAACAGGAGGATTCTGGTTGAACCTACCGCGCTTAACCTCTGCAACCCTGCCCTTCTTCTCATTCTGCACCTTATCCATCACTCCAGCAGCCTTATCCTTCTCCCAGAACTTGTCAGCCTCGTGCCAGGCAACAAAAACCGGCTCTTTAGCCTGCAATTCAATCAGCCAGTAAGGCGTAGGCTTGAAAGCCTGAATCTCACGCTCACGGTCAACAACAATCTTCAAAGCAGGACCCTGAACACGACCAGTGCTCAAAATCTTGAACATCCCTGCATTCTTGATAGCGCTCGTCAACGCTCTCGACAAATTAATACCGTAATAAAAATCAAGAAAATGCCT
>JAPLZR010000086.1 GCA_026394935.1 Candidatus Woesearchaeota archaeon | reverse complement strand
ATTCTCCAAAGAACAAAGAATGATATGAGGAATATTGCAGTCGCCCTTAATCCTCTCCTGAGGAACAGATATCACAATTCTGCCATTTTTGGAAAGCATTCCCTTGAGCAATTTAAGAGTCTCATGACAATCAGGAACGTGCTCAAGAACATTACTCACGACAATCGCGTCAAATTCATTTTTCATAGATTTGGCTTTATCAAGAGACATGAATTTCACCTCAGGATGCTTTTTCCTGCCGCGCGCCAAAGCATAATCGTTGATATCAGTGCCGTAAACAATCGCGTTTGTATGCTTCTTGAATTCAAAACTCGTAAAACCGACGTTGCAGCCAAAATCAAGAACTTTCCTGGCTTTAATGTCCTTCAAAAAAGAAATAATCGCAGACCTTTCCTGTCTCTTGAAGTAAGAATGACGGCCGACCAGTTCCACAAGCCGAGAGTAAAACTTATCGTAAATTTTTTCCATTTTTAATCAACAACATAATCATTGCACCAAAAGCTGCACCAAACAAGTCAGCAACAAGATCAGTGGCATTATTTACATAATCACCCACTCCGGGAGAATGGAATACTGCAAAGCCGACAAACTCCAAAATCTCAACCAAAGCGCCAAAACCAAGAGCTGCAAGAATAACAAAAAAGAAAAACAATCTCGGCTTTTTAACCTTCCACTCGAGCGTATCAATAAAAAGACTGGCAGTCAAAAACGCAAAAACCGAGCCTAGCACAAAATGATGAATCTTGTCAAAAGGCAAAGGACCGAAAGAAAGGTCATACAAACGAGCGCCATTAATAGGTATCAGGCCGCCTGACAAATGCATAACCACCAGCAATGAAAGCGCCAGCAAAACAGGAACGCCAAGATGGAGTCTGCGATTTGTAGTAACAATAAACAATAGAATAATGAAAAACAAAATATTGTAGTAAATAAACTCGACATTTTTGCTCTGCCAAAAAAGAATTGTAGAACCAATAAGGATAATAGTCATCAACAAAGACATAACCGCAAGACATTTTCTATTCATGAAATTTTTTACGAGCCCATAATTTAAAAACTTTTGCAATACTGCCGTGCGAAAGCTTTAAATATACTCAATTCAACAAAAGCAGTAAAGAGGTGAAGAATGCTTACGATATACGACTGGGTATATGGAATAACTACACTTTCAGTTGTATTTCTAAGCATAATAGCCGGATTAATCGCATTAAGCATGTTCGGCGCAACTTCACAGCGCAAATACCTGGCAGCATGGAAACCTCTGCTAATCGCACTCGTCTTATTCGCAATTGAAGAAATAATAGGCGCCTTGAAAATATTCGGAATATACAGCAACCCGTGGATAACACACGTCATGGTAAGTTTCGTACTAGTATTCTTCATCGCAGCCCTAATAAGACAAATAGACATCACAAGGGGGTGCCATGAATGATAGCAGAAAGCCTTTCACAAGTAGCACCCATTTACAACCTGGGATTTGTAATAATAATAATATTCCTATTCCTCAAACTACTCTCAACACCAATAAGAGACAAAAGAGTATACCTGCTTCCCTGGAAAATCATATTCTTTGCAGTGACGATATACATTGTTGAAGAAGGATTAACAGTTTTAAGACAACTTGATGTTATAAACGTGCCAGTACACATAAACGGATTCTTTGAGCTAATAATAATCTGCACGTTCATTTACATGCTGTTACTGCAGAAAGAACACCTGAAAAAAACAAAAAGCTAATTTCATTTCTTGACAATTCTTATCGTCTTTGAAACAACACTATGACCATCGCTTGCAGTCACAACAACCTGACCCTCACCTAAGATTACCAGAACGCCATCATACAAACCAGCAGTCAAGCCTTCAGAAGGGGAAACACTGAACGACAAAGGATCAGCATCAGAGTCAAAAAAAGCAGAATTCAAATCAAGACTGAAAGATTCATCGTAAGAAAACTCATCAGCAGGATAATCCCATCTGGGAGGCAGATTGGCAATAAAAGCACCAGTAGGAGTCATAGATGCAAAACAGGCAAAAACGCCAAGCAGTAACATCATTAACACAAAACACCACAGTTCCTTCACACAGTCACCTCTTTTTGTTCAAACGCCGAATATTCCCGCACTCCAGGCACGTCGAAACAACCATTGCGTTTTTATTGCGAATGCGGCAGTTTCTCCCAGGCACCAAAACCACATTGCACTTCCTGCAAAAACGCCCGCGCCACTGCACAGGAATTTTCGTTCTCGACCTGGCAGCAAGCTTCCGCGCAGCAGTTATAAGCTTCCTTGCATCAGGATGCATCACAGCCTGCTCAAATAATGCCGCAACCTCTTTGGCAGACGCCTTGGGCTTCACATCGCTACTGCAGAGAATAAAACTATATAAACATTTGGTAATGAAATAATTATTATGGACTGGTTCAAAAAACTATTCTTCAAAAAGAAGAGCCTGGAAGAGGTAAGCAGCTGGCTGAAAGAGGAACAGGAGACTGCAGAGAAAGAACAACAGCAAGCCATAAACACGGGACAGCAGGCACTGCCAGAACTTCTAAGAAACGTAAAAGAAGCAATCGCCAAACTTGAAAAAGCAGAACTAAGAAACCCGAACATACCAGAAAGAGCAAAACACTTCATGCAGGGCAACAGAGAACAATTCATCAGGCTGACAAACAAATTCATTGAAAACATTTTCATACCAAAAGACGGACCAGACATCAGCCAAATAGACCTGCTGTTCCACCAATACGCGCAAAACGTTGCAAGACCAGCAACAATACTGCTGGAATTCTTCGGAGAAGAAGTAAAAAAATTAAGAAGCGCGATGGCATCGATTGAGGAAAAAATAGTAGACATAAAGAAGACACAGGCGCAAAAAGACACAATAAAAAAAACAGGGGATTTGATACAGAAAATAGAGGATATCAAGAACGAGAAGGAAACAACAGAAAAACAACAGGCAGAATTCCAGACACAATTGCAGCAGCTGATAAACAAAAGAGACACGCTCAAAAAAGAAAAAGAAGAATTCACCAAAAAACCAGAATATGCGCAGGTGAAAGACGACATAATAAGCTCGGCAAAAGAAAGACAAGAAGCAGAACAAGACATAACAGGACTGTTCCTTGCATTGTCAGACGCAATCAAAAAATACGCGCACAAAATAAAAAACGAAAAAATAGCAAAATACGCGGAAAACCCGCTTGAAGCGCTGATAAAAGATTATTCTCTTGGAATACTAAAACACAAAGAAGACATCGCGAAAGCAGTAACAAGCGGAGAACTCGAGCTAAAACCGGAAAAAACACAAAAAACACTCGAAGCGATAAAACAACTGACCAAAGAAAGACTGGGAGCAATGATACACAGATACGCAAAAGCCAAAAAAAGAGAAGCAGACATACAAGGAGACGTAGCAGAAAGACCAATAATGAAAGAATACACCCAGTACGCAGAAGACATAAAAACAGCAAACACCGAAATAGAACAGCTCGAAAAAACAATAGCAAAACTAAAAATACCAACAGACGAAGAAACAAAAGAAGAACTCAAAAGAGAACTCGTGACATTCAAAATAACATTAGTGCTCTAAAACATCAATTCCAGGCAATTTCTTCCCTTCCAAAAACTCCAAACTAGCGCCGCCACCAGTGCTGACGTGAGAAAACTTCTTTTCCAGATTTGCTTTCTCGATAGCGGAAACACTATCACCGCCACCAACAACAGTAACACCCCTGCACTCAGACATCGCCTTTGCAACAGCCAAAGTACCCCTATCAAACGGCTTTTGCTCAAACAAGCCCATAGGACCATTCCAGAAAACAGTCTTAGCTTCTTTAATCATCTCAGCATAAATAGCCCGAGTCTCAGGACCAATGTCAAAACCGGCGGAATTTTTGGGCATCTTATCAGCAGGAACAACCCGCTTGTCTGAAAGAACAACATCAGTCGGCAGGACAATTTTTTTATTACTGTTTTTCAACAAAGATTTTGCCAATGCGATTTTGTCAGCCTCAAACTTAGACTTTCCAACCTCATAATTCAACGCTTTATAAAAAGTAAACATCATAGCACCGCCAATCAGGACCGCATCAACCTTTTTCAGCAAGCTCTCAATCACGCCAATCTTATCACTGACCTTTGCACCGCCCATAATAGCGATAAAAGGATGCTTTGGAGACTTTAACAAACTGGAAAGCATCTTAACTTCTTTTTCCAGCAGGAAGCCCGCATATGATGGAAGAAATTTAGCAATAGCGTGAACACTCGCGTGAGCACGATGAGAAACAGCAAAAGCATCATTCACATAAACCTCTGCCAGCACAGCAAGCTTCTGAGCAAAACCAGCATCATCAGCCTCCTCCTCAGGATAAAAACGCAGATTTTCCAAAAGCAAAACATCACTTTCGTGCAAGCCGCGAACAGCAAATTCAACATCAGAACCAATACAGTCAGGCTCATAATGAACAGGATACTTCAAAAGTTTTGATAGACGGTCAGCAACAGGAGCAAGACGCAAATCATCAGCCACTTTGCCATCAGGCCTGCCCAAATGAGAAATAAGAACAATCCTGGCCTTCTTCTTCCTCAAGTATTCAATGGTTGGAAGAACTGCACGGATGCGCTTGTCATCTGTTATTTTTCCATCCTTTAAAGGGACATTAAAGTCAACACGCACAATAACAATCTTTCCAGCAACATCAGCCTCTTTAAGCAAACGCATAACAGTAAGATAACAGAACTGATTTAAATTACTTTTCCTCAACCTTATCAGCAGACTGCTTCAAAACAGCAAGCAGTTCAGCATCTATGCCTTCCTTTGCAACAATAATCACTGCATCGGTTTCCCAAGCCTGCAAATGCTGGAACAAGAAACGCGCAAATTTAGCCACCATCTTTGAATCGTGCTTTACCGTCAAAGTGGAAAAAGAATCAAAAATCAACCCTGCTTTTTTAGGCAAAGACTGCAAAGCCTCGCTGATAGAAATGCTCAAGCCAGTCAAATCCTCCTGAGAAATGTTAAC
>JAPLZR010000140.1 GCA_026394935.1 Candidatus Woesearchaeota archaeon | reverse complement strand
AGTCTTCTTACCGCACATTATACACTGCTGTTCTTTCAAAACTTCAACTTTATCAGGCATAAGAGGACAGAAGACAGATAGTTTTTTAAAACTTGCGAGTCATTTTGATGATTATTTAAAATCAATCCGTTCATAAGCCTTTATCAGTTTTTTCCAGGCAGCATACAGCCCTTTTAACTCGCTTTGAATTTCCGGAAAAGATGACAAATCCCTAAAATCCCGTTCAATTTTCTCATACACCCTTAATTCACAATTCCTTCGCTTATCATCCCCTGCCATTTCCAAATACATCGGCCCAGTCATATGACTCGCGGAATCAACAAAAGCGACAATTTTCGCTTCAAAAGACTGCGGCATAACATCGCGGCACCTATGCGAGCGGACACAATGCAAAACCGCATCCATTTTTTCTTTTGGGTATTTTTGCTTTTTCAGAAATTCTTTTGCCCTTTGCTCGCTTCTAACAGCATGGTCAACATCTGTAGGAACCGGATAATGCCCCAAATCATGCAACCACACTGATAAAAGAACCACTTCTTTATCTGCCCGAGGATACTTCTCCAGCATAAAATTCGCCCACTTTTCCGCTTCAAACAAGTGAGGCGATAAACGAAAAGGATCTGAACCAAAATCATCCACCATCTGGAAAAACTTCGCTTTTGCTTTCTCAATCACGGATTTCACACACCTGAAGAAAATGATTAGCTTAATATTCTTTACTAAAAATCAGCACAATCTTCCAACATTTCGTCAGTTTCCCGAAAAGCTTACGGACTCTGCCGCAATACTTTCAACTTTCTCGTCGATAGACCCTTTAAGAAGTTCAACATATCATATTATCATGAATAAAAAAGAAGTCCAAACTGGTTTGACTCCAAGCCAACTTGACAACGCTTACCTGCAGAACTATTCATGTGTTTCGCATATAAAAACTTTATGCATTTATGCTCATCTGAAAAGATGGGGTGCCGGCGAAGTCTAAGCTGGTTTGACACCAAGCTCAAGACTTGGCGACGCTTACCTGCGTCATGCGGGTTCAAAAGAAGCGTCTCTGTCGGGAGCCTTCTGATACTCCCGCCGCCGGCGCATATTTTACACTACATAAATCCTTATTAATTCTGAACGAAAAGATAGACGTGGGGAAAATGCAACTCATCTCAATAACACTCAAAAATATCAGAAGCTACAAAGACGCAAAGATAGAATTCCCCACAGGCACAGTAATGCTTTCCGGAGACATTGGAAGCGGAAAAAGCACAATACTTCTGGCAATAGAATTCGCACTGTTCGGAGTGCTAAGAGGGGAGCTATCAGGCAATGCTTTGCTGAGAAACGGATGCCAGGAAGGAAACGCAGAACTAATGTTCAAGCTAAACGAGAACGTTTACACAATAAAAAGAACGTTAGTCAGAACAAAAAAATCAGTAGAACAAGACACAGGATACATTCTCGTCAATGGCGTGAAAAAAGAAGCAACAGCAACAGAACTCAAAAGCAGCATACTGGAATTATTGGGGTATCCTGCAGAATTGCTGACGAAAGGCAAGAATTTGGTGTATAGATATACAGTTTATACTCCACAGGAAGAAATGAAAAAAATACTGCAGGAAGAAAAAGAACAAAGAGTAGCAATCCTAAGAAAAGTATTCGGAATAGACAAATACGAAAGAATAACAACAAACGCAGGCAGTTACGCAAAATCACTAAGAGAAAGACAAAGAGCATACGACGCGGTATTAATCGACGCAGAAGACAAGAAAACACAATTAGACGAAATGAAAAGAGAACAGGAAGAAGCAAGCCAGCAGATAAAGACAATAATACCGCAGCTGACTGCTGTAAGAAACACGCTAATACAAACAAAACAAGAACTGGCAAAAATAGAACAGCAAAAACAGCAATCAGAACTGCTGACAAGAGAACTGCACGTCGCAAAAAGCCAGCTATTAACAAGACAACAACAGCAAAAAACAACACAAATAGAATTTCTGACAGTCACACAGCAATTAATTGAAGCGCAAAGAGACCTGCCGAAGACAGTAGAAACAGCAAAAAGCACTGATTACACACAACAACTTCTCGAAAAAGAAAAACACTACAGGCTCACCTGCATGAAAATGGCAGAGCTAAGCGCAAACAAAAAACAGTCAACAGACACATCACACAAAATAAGCGTACTAT
>JAPLZR010000064.1 GCA_026394935.1 Candidatus Woesearchaeota archaeon | reverse complement strand
TCTATCACCTTTTCAACAAAGAATAACAAACAGATATAAATAATTTTTGCAAACCTATTTAAACAAGCACCACCTGCCAACAAGCATGCAAAAAGAGGGCATATACGGCGAACTTGCAAAGAAGGTAAAAGCATCAACAGTTCTTGAAGGATTTCCAGGATTCGGGCTGGTAAGCACGATAGCAACAGGATTCCTGATAGACCACCTAAAATGCGAACTAATAGGAAAATACTGGTTTGAACAAGGACAGCCTACAGTAGCAATACACGCAAACAAGCTAATAGACCCAATAGGAATCTACTACAACAAAAAATACGACATAGTAATCGTTCACAGCATAGCTCCTGCAACAGGAATGGAATGGAAAGCAGCAGAATTAGTGCTGGACATTGCAAAACAAGTAGGAGCAAAAGAAATAATCACGCTTGAAGGCGTAGGAAGCCAGGAAGAACCAGACAATAGAGGATTCTTCTACACGTCAAACCCGGCGCACAAGAAAAGATTTGAGAAAATAGGAATAGACTGCCTTGGAGAAGGAATAATCGTAGGAGTCACAAGCGCACTGCTGATGAAAGCACCACCAAAAGGATTAGATGTGTGCTCATTATTCGCAGAAACACACAGCAACCTGCCAGACTCAAAAGCAGCAGCAAAAACAATAGAACTACTCGACAAATATCTCGGACTAAAAGTAGACTACCAACCACTCCTCAAACAAGCAGCAGAATTCGAGAAAAAACTAAGAACAATGCTTGAACAATCACAGAAAGCAAAAGAACTGAAAGAAAGAAAAGACATCACCTACGTCGGTTAAGATTTTCTAACACATACCTGCCGTTCTGACCTATTCAGCCTAAAAATAAGCAGAATTAAAAAAAATTAAGGAATCCAGATAGGATAACTCCTTTCTGGATTTTTTTGCTGACAAGAGCCCATTCTAGTACCCAACATTTTCACAGGATACTTTGAAGACATAGATGCAGTTCTAATGCAGCACTGACTAGGAGTTTCCAGCTCATCACAATAACCATTAACGGTCTGAGCAGTACTCTGAGAGTACCCCATAGGAGACTGACGCCAAGTCTCGTAAGAACAGCACGTGGAATACCCGCGCACAGAAGCCTGACCAGTCGGATAACTCACTTCCGGAACCTCACAAGAACCCTCTTTCACGCCAAGCACGCGCACAGGAAGATTCATTCGAGAAACACCAGCCCGTCCACAGCACTGGAAAATCGTTTCACCAGGATCACAATCCTGAGTAGTTGTTTCAGCAACACCCTGATTAAAACCAGTAGGTGAACGGCGCCAGGACTGCACAGTGCAGCACGCCTGATAACCTAAAACAGATGAAGGATAACTCATAGCAGGAGAACTCGTCTGAGCAGCACACATACCAAAACTGCTGCTGACAAAATTCACAGGCATATTGTAACGATCCCTGCCAGCACGAACACAACACCTGTTCGGCAATTCTACAGGATCACACATCTCATTAGTGGTAATGCCAGTTCCCTGACGATAACCCGAAGCAGAACTTCCCCACGGCTGAACAGTGCAGCACGCATAATACGGCACAGTAGACAAGCCGCCTGTAATGCTGCTGGACTGCCATCCAACAATAAGAAGCCCGCCGATAGATAACAATGCAATAAGACCTAAAGTACCTGGAGAAATATGGTATTCCTCATTATCTTGCTCGTCTTGTTTTTGTTCTTCTTCCATAAATTTGCAGTGTCATTCCCATTTAAAATAGTTTATAACTACTGAAGAGATATAAGAATAGAGAATTTTGAAAAAAAAAGCGGAAACCGACCACAGTTCTCAAAGCCACCAAACCCTGATTTTAACGGAGAACTCACTTGTCAAGAACAACCAGTTGTTCTTGAACACAATCAGAAAGCTCTGCTTTCCGATGTTTGACCGGCTTAAAACAAGCCATCCAAATAGTGCCTATCATCCCATAACTGTTTTTGGCAAATTCTGCCAACCACTCACTTTGGTTTTGACAACAAACAACCACACGACCAAACAAATAACAACAAGTTAGGCATCAGAAACAACTTTTTAATTAGGCACGAGAATTTCGTTTTTGTTCTTAGTTCCAACTTTTTGGCGAACACTCACTTTTAGCGAACGGATGTTAAGAAAAAGTGAGGGTTTCATAGCAATTCAATATGCACATTCCAAAGATTGTTTTTTATTGGTTATTTTTTAGAACAATGTTATTCATATTATATTTTACAAAGAATGTTTTGTAGAATAGTTCTTATTAAAACCTTTGTTACCAAAAGACAGGAACAAACAAGTAGTGAAAAGAATTGAATGCACTAAACGCGTTTAAAGGTCAGCAGAGCGGTTTTATCGTCTAAAGGGTGATGAACCAAAAGTTCGAAAAAATCAAGAATTTAAGAAAAAATGAAGCCCTGAAAAAGGCACAATTTCAGGATTAAAACCACCAACAAAAACTTGTAAGGGATAATGCCAGAAAAGGCTCAAATTTGCAAGTTTTGCCAAGTTTTGGCCTGGAACCAGGGGCACAGGCAAGGAAGACCTTGACCTCGTTTGTCGGGATAATCGGAAAATAGAGGGAAAAATACCGGCACTGACGGGAAAATGGGAGAAAATGCCGGTTGGGTGGATTGAGGTTTTGGAATGGGTTGGTGAAAAGTGTCGGGATTTTTTGATAATTTGCGCTGGCAAGGTCAAAAAGTAAACCTTTGGGAAATGATATGAGCTGTTTTTTCAAAAAAGTCTTTGCCACGGGCATTTAAACGCGAAATCGGCCCTTTTTTCGAAGAAAAAAATCCATAAAAAAAGTTTGATTAAAGGTTTTAAGCAAAAATCAAAAGTTTTAGCTGTCGGAGTTTTGGTAACAACTGTCGGCAAAATAGGAAAATTTTTAATATCTAAAAGTTTTGAAACTTAAAAAGAGGCAAAAAAATGGAATTTCTCCTCGGAAACGCGGAACCAATAAACCAGGAAGTAGAAGAACTTTCAAAAGTCCTGATAGCAAGATTCGGGCTTTCGCCGAGGAAAAAAGACGGCAACGCACAGCTTCACAAAACGCTCCTGCAACTGTACGAGCGCAAGAAAGAAGCAAACCGGGAAAAAAAGCCAGAACTGGCAGTGCTGCCCGTCGAAGAAATGGCACTCTACGCAGGCATCAAAAGGCAGACAATGTACGACTACCTGCGAAGATGGCTGGACCTGCAAATCCTGAAGAAAACAAGCTTTGTCTCAGGAGGAAAAGTCGTCATGGGCTACGAGCTGAACGGCAACAACCTCGAAGGAGCATTCAGGAAAGCAGAATCGACGCTGAAAGGACACCTGGAAGCAAGCTTCAGAATCATCGAACAACTGCAAAACGAGATAAAAAAAGAAAAACTAAGGTCTAGCGGACCCACGCAAGAAGAGAATTCAAGCCAATAACGTTCTGCTTTGACTGAAGCAACCGGAAATCAGGATCGAGCTTCAAGAAAACAGTTGTTCCGTCAAGCTTTTTCACGACCGGAACACCCTTCTGAATCATGCGCGTAATGTGGTCCATAACAACAGACTTTGACATCGGCAAATCCTTGGCAATCTGGTCATAGGACGCGTACGGCTGAGACTCAGTCAGCAGGTAAAGGGTCTGGAAGACCTCTTTTTCCCTGCCAGATAAAGGCTGAATTTCAAAGTTTTTCTCGACTTTAGAACCCTTCACAAGCAACGTGAGCTCATCAACGCGCTCAGTAAGCTTGTCCAGCCTCCTGTTTACCTCGTTAAGAAACTCAGTCGTAGCTGAGAGTTCATCGGTGTTCTCATTGATGGCCATCCTATGGTCATCCAGCTCCTCACGCATGCACTCAAGCACGCTAGAGCATTCCTGGCGAAACACAACACCATCACTCGACAGCAATAGTTCCTGCTTGTCGCGAATTTCAACCACCCCATTTAGTCGAATGAGCTTTTTGGAAAGGGAAGGGGTTTAAATGTTTTTTGGTAAGGAAAAAAATTCAGAATTTCAATGCTCAGCGTGCTGGGGAGAGGCAACGTAAACTGTGTGCTTGCCGTCGCTGACAACGTGCAAGGACTGTTCGGCTTCCATCTCTTCCAGAATACGGTAAAAACTTGATTTCGAGCAAAGACCCTGCTCGTCTACAACCATCTCGCGCAGCTGCAAAGCGCCAACACGGCTATACTTGTGAACAAGACCCAGGACGAGATTTTTGATGTAGTCCTTGCTATTACGGGCAAGCTTGCGCATCAGCTTCTCTTTCAAGGCAGTGGCTGGCTGTTTCTCGTAGCTCTCGCTAGGTGACTGGTACTCCAAAGGGCGTACTGCAAGAGGAGATTTCTCCCTCCTCATCTCCAACAGCTCAATCTTCTGCTCGATGTGCCTGATACGCTGCAAAATCGGATCAAAGTTGTAGAACTGCTCGACGAGCTGCTTGATCTCGTTAGGCGTTTTCGGCAAATGCTGAACAGTCACCTTAAGCTCGTTCAAGGCAAACTTCTGCTCCTCGGCGAGACGCTTCAAGGCGGTGTTCTGCTCAGTAAGCTGCTGGTTCTGCTGGTGCAGATAGCTAACCCACTGGTACAGCGAGTTAGTATCCTGCTTCACTATAGCGAAGGACTGCGAGACGGACTTGTCCATCTCAGCCAACCTCTTTGTACCGAATAAATCAAACATAAATGGTGAAAATGGGGTTTTATTTAAATATTTTATCATTCCAGAGTCTTGGGACGGTCCCAGATGTGGGACTGGGAATGGGACTATTTCAGGACAGTCCCAGGACTGATTTATCGACGATAAAAACGCGGGAATGGGACAGTCTCGGGACGGTCTCAGGATAGTCTCAGGACAGTCCCAATATGGTCCCAGGAATGGGCTGGGACTACTTTGGGACCATCTTGGGAATGGTTTATCGACTATATTATATGTGGGACTGGGACAGTCTCAGGACCGTCTCAGGACTGGGACGGTACTGGGACAGGACTTTTGTGGGAACGATACCTTAAAATAGTAGTTATGGCTACCTGACAGATCAACAGATAAATTCGCAAATAAAAAGCGGATGAGAAAAAATTGATTGAAAAAAATCTGCCAGAATCAAAAAAAATAACTTCGGCAGGCATAAAAAAAACAAGTTTTGGCCCAGGGAAAACTGGCAAAAAAGCAGCAACATTTGGGCACCAGAAAATGAGGGTTTGGGTTGGATGCGAAAGAATTAATAATGAGCATCATCAGGCACTCCAAAGGAGAAGAAAATAACGAGTTTGTGAGTAAAAAGTGAGAGTTCGACTGTATATTCCGGAAGCTGAAAACGGCAAAGAAGCAGCCATTTCTAAAGACCAAGTTAGGCACCTGAAGGTTCTGAGACTGAAAGAAGGCGACAAAATAGGCATATATGACGGCAAAGGACACGAATTTGAAACAACTTATTCTGGAAAAGTGAGGGAAGGCAAGGCGTTACTCGAAAAGACCATAACACCCAGAGAAGAGCCAAAAGTCAAGATAACACTCGCAACAGCAGTACCGAAAGGAGCAAGAATGGACATCCTAATTGAGAAAGTGAGCGAAATAGGCGTTAGCAACATAGTGCCTATGATTTGCAGCAGGAGCGTAGTAGAGCCAAAAGAAGCAAAAGAGAGATGGAGAAAAATAGCAATAGAAGCCTGCTCGCAAAGCGAACGAAGCATAGTGCCTATGATATCTGAGCCGATAAAATTCGCAGACCTATTATCGACGATAAAAGAATACAACCACTCATTCATCTGCCACCCAACAGGACTGCCATTGATGAAAGAATACTGCGAATGCCCAAGCACACTGCTAATAGTCGGACCAGAAGGAGATTTCACACCAGCAGAACT